>NZ_DALZSV010000062.1:0-11996 GCF_032014955.1 Moraxella sp. CTOTU47724 | reverse complement strand
CCAATTATGAGATAAAACCTAAACGACGCTATTACCGAAAACTGCAAGTGGATGAGTTTTGGACATATGTGGGGCATAAGAAAAACAAGGTATGGCTTGTTTATGCCTATGACCCAGATACCAGTGAGATTGTCGCTTTCATATGGGGCAAACGCAACTTAAAGACAACCAAACAGCTACGAGCCAAGCTTGATGAATTAGGTGTTGATTTTGGCTATGTCTGCTGTGATAACTGGGATAGCTTTTTAACCGCCTTTGATTTTGATTTTAAAAAGGTGGGTAAATACCATACGGTTGATATTGAAGGGAACAACAATCGTTTTAGGCAAAGGCTTAGGCGAGTCTTTCGAAAGACAAGCTGTTTTTCGAAAAAGCTAGCAAATCATTTTAAAGCGTTTGATTTACTGTTCCACTATGTCAATTATGGCTGGGTGTAGTGAGCATACTTTTTATACCACAGCCAATTTGTTTAATCCTATGTATTTGTTATTAAATAACTTTATTAAAATCTCCTTAGTTAAATTGCGTATTAGCAATCTCTGACAAAAAAATAAAGCATGAAAATATAAGTCGTTGTTTTTAATGACTTAATTTGTCGAAAAAAATTCCTTACTGCCCTATTTTTCCCCAATTCTGTGCTGGCCCCAAGTAGTACGTTATATCAGTATGTGACGGCAAAAGGGGAATTAAAGAAGGCTGGGGTAAATTTGATAAACAAAATTGAATAATTTCAGTATTTTTTTGCTTTCATGTCGGTATTCTCTCAAATGTTGAAGTCTCCGACAATCCCGGGACGGTTCAGTTAGCAACAATCCCAGTTTCAGCATACTTTTCAAACCACTACCTAAATAATTAATCACATCCGCTTTGTATAGTCTATTCACACTTTCAGCTAGGGCATTGTCTGAGGAAATAGCGAAGCACTGCTTCGCCCGCGCGCAAGACGAAGGCTATGCCTGAATGACTGATTAAAAAGCACCAAACCAAGCTCACCCCCGAGATGAGTTTGCCCATTACACGATGTAATCAGGTATGGCGTACGGATATCACCTACGTTCGCCTAGCCAAGGGCTTTGTATACTTGATGGCGGTAATTGATGGGTCTAAACATTGGGGAGTACTTTATAGGGTTCAGCTGATTTTACCGTCTTTTTGCTGTAGCCATTACGGCGATTACCTGTAGGATTCTGTTCCAGATAGCTGTCTATTTCAGCCAATGGTGCTGCTTCGGTTAGTTATTTCATGATTGGGCTAGTACCCCATCACTGAACCGTCCCGGGATTGTCGGATCGAATCGCTTTTAAGGCTTCGTTAAAGTCAAAGTTTCGCATGGTCTAATTCCTGTTTTATTTGACAGTTTATGGGAATGACACAGTTTTTTGAAAACTACTAAACCCTCATTTCATTTTACTCCTGAGAAAAGCCATTTCTGCCAGGAAAATCAGGAGCTAATTTCCTTGCGTTAGGCATTTTTAACCACAATCTCACTAGTTTACGCTGTTTATCTTTCTCATCATAATCTAAAAAAGAGGTCCTAGAGTGCATCACAATATAATTATTACATAACTGTATATCACCAGGTTCCAACATCATATCGATTCTTAAATTGTCTTGGTGACTTATTTCCTCAAAAATATTAAGTGCATCTATTTGAACTCTAGATAATGGAATATTTTTTCTTTCATGACCAACCTCAATATACTGTCTTAGATACCGACATGCTAGCTTGCCTTTCCAATAACTAAATATAGGACTTAATGAGGGCTCATCTCCACCAAGGTGATTATAATAGGCTGGATGATAATAGTAGGCTAGATACTCTGGATATTCTTTTAAAATTATATTATAAACTGTTGCAAAACTTACTAAACTACTTTCCCCGCCTTCTTTTGCTTTTCTTATAGATAAAAGGCCTACAACGTCTGACATATCAGAATGGTAGGGTAAATTAGCATTTGTTTGATAGACTCTCGTTTGTTTGTTTTTTATATCCCCGACATTTTCTACATAGCCTAAGAGTTGATTTTGCATATTCTGAGTTACAGGTATGCCTAAATATAAGCCCAAAATATAATAAATATCTATAAGCTCATCTTCATTAAATCGTTTGACATCTAAGCCTTTTATTACAATAAAGCCATAGCCATTCTCAAGTTGATCCGATATTTCTTCAATAAAATTTAAAAATTTTTCATCTTTAATATGTATATCATCTTTATTAAAGTGAGGAGCTTTTTTCCCCAAATTGGTGATATGCTGAAGTGCTTCATCCAAAACTGACAATAAATAATCATCAAACTTAATTATCCAATCATTATTATGGGAAATTTCACTGCCGAACCAAGCACATTTCTCTTCTATAGTGGATGTTAATATTGTTTTCATGTGATCAACCTTTGATATTATAAGAATCCTATTAGAAAATACACAGGATTTAAATAGAAGAAGATTTTTCTACTTGAGGTGGTTGATAGTTATGATATTGATGTTGAATATCAATATAGTCAGCAATGCGTTTAGCATCATGCCATACCCCCCAAATAAAACTAGAGCCTTTACTTGATAAGTACGGCAAGCCTACAAAGTAAATGCCAGGCTCATCTGTGATACCTTTATTATGCTTAGGTGCGCCGTTTTCTTGAAATATATCAAAATTCAACCAATGATAATCAAAGCCAAAACCAGAAGCCCAAATTACACTTGTAATATTATCTTTGTCAAAATCAAGATCAGTAATTGGGTTTGAAATTGAATCTGGTATTGGTAGAAAAACCTTGGCTTCTGGTTCTTCAGGTAAATCCAATCCGTTTGCTTCGATATATTTATCCATTGCTTCGAGAGTGGCTAAATAGTTTTCTTCTGCACTGGTAACGTTATCAACCAAGTCATTGTGAAAATACACTTTATTATCTTCAAATTTATCTGTCATACCAACCAAGGTAATGCCATCATGTGCCAACTTTCTAAAGTCAACAGTTTCTCCACCATTCATACCGCTTACCGCAAAACCTTTGATGGGACGTTGTGGCGGAGTACTTTCTTGCCACGTTCCCAAAACACCTAACCACCAAACATTATCTCTCTGTCTATAACGGCGAGGTGGTCGTTCATGTGGACCCACCGATAAAAATACTTTTTTACCAGAGCTATTCAATTCTTTAGCGATTTGCACACCAGATGACCCTGCACCAATAACCAATACATTGCCTTCTGGTAGTTGTTCTGGATTTTTATATTGATCTGAATGAATCTGATACAAATCTTTCCAATTTGGTGCAATAGGTGGAATAACAGGTTTTTGAAAAGGACCTGTAGCAATGACAATATTGTTTGCTATAAAATCACCCTGTGTTGTGTGGACATTAAAGCCCATATTACTAGGGATTTTTTCTACTTTTAACACTTCTATACCCGTGCGAATGGGGGCTTTAATTTTTTTGGCATAACTTTCAAAATAGTCCGCCACTTCGTTATGGGACACGAATGTTTCTGGATTATGTGGAAAATCCATATTAGGAAATTTATCGTGCCAACAAGGACCATTAGCAACTAAAGAGTCCCATCGTCTGGACCGCCAAGCTTCTGCAATTCTATTTTTTTCTAAAACAATGTGGTCAATATCTAGATTGCCCAGATGCTCACTCATTGCAATACCAGCTTGACCTGCACCAATAACGAGAGTATCCGTTTTCGTTATATTATTAGTCATGATTCGCTCCCTTCTGTAAAAAACATACAAGCAATATTTAAAAATATCACAGTCATACACTGTGTATAAATACAAGTTGAATAATAGTTTCTTTGTCGAAAAATTGAAAATCGTATCATACGAACGATTGATTCAAGAAATTCTAATTACTAGCGATATGGAATAACCGAATCAGTGCAAAGGAAAATTCAAATTGTTATCTCACACATTTAGGGCATACTAAATTTCAACAGTTTGATTACTGGTTATTACCAGTATTTCAACCATCTTTTAGTTTTTAGAACCAAGAAAAGAGGTAAATAATGAAACATACACGCATCCGCCCCTTTAATACTAAAGATACCTATCCTGAACAAAATCTCGATAATGACCTATGTCAAGCCGTTGTAGCAAAAGGTCGTACTGTATTTTTGCGTGGACAGATTGGGCAAAACCTAGACACGAGTGAAAGTGTCTGTATTGGTGATGCCAAAGGGCAAGCTGAACAGGCAATGCATAATATTCAAATGTTGCTTCAAGAGGCAGGTGGTGAGTTAGAAGATATTTGTAAAATCACGATTTATATTACTGATCCACGTTATCGTGAAGAGGTTTACCGAGTAGTTGGTAACTGGCTAAAAGGGGTATTCCCTGTTTCTACTGGCATTGTGGTATCGGCGTTGGCTAGACCAGAATGGCTTGTTGAGATTGATGCAACAGCGGTTATTCCAGACTAATATCTAAATAAGGATACTTCTATGACTTTTTCTATTGTTGCAAGATGCCCAAAAACGGGGCAATTTGGAGCATCTATTAGCTCATCATCTCCTGCTGTAGCATCACGCTGTATCCGTGCAAAAACTGGTATCGGCGTTGTAGCCAGCCAAAATATTACTGATCCAAATCTCTCGCAGGTTTTGTTAGAGATGATGCAATACAATCTTACACCGACCGACGCTGGTGCAGAGTTGGTTAAAAGTACCAATTTTATCCAATATCGCCAGCTAATGGCATTAAATGGTCAAGATGAACCTTTTGTTTTCAGTGGAGAGCATACGCTTGGCATATTTAATGCTGTTAAAGGTAAAGAAGCAGCCTGTGCTGGCAATCTCTTGGCTAATCAAGAGATTCCTAAAGTTATGCTTGATACTTTTGAAAAAAGTGAAGGTAATCTAGGAAAACGTTTACTTGATAGTTTGGTTGCAGGTTACCAAGCAGGTGGCGAAGCAGGACCTGTACATTCAGCAGGACTGTTAGTGGTTGATAAGATGACATGGCCTATCATCGACCTCCGTATTGATTGGTCAGAGACGCCTATTGAAGATTTAGAACAGGCTTGGCAAATCTATGAGCCACAAATCAACGATTATGTCATGAGAGCGTTAAACCCAACAGTTTCGCCAAGCTATGGTGTACCAGGTGATTTATAACATCTGTTAAATGAGGTTAATTGTGTTAAGTCGAATAACGTTACGCCAAATGGAGTATTTTGTTGCAGTAGCCGAAAGTGGCAGTATCATTATTGCTTCTGAGAAGATTCATGTGTCTTCACCTTCTATCTCTGCGGCAATTGCACACATTGAAAGTGAATTAAACGTCCAGTTATTTATTCGACAACATGCCAAAGGTTTGGTTTTGACAGACATTGGTGAACAAATAAAGCAAGCGTGCAAGGTGATTTTAAGTCAATCATCTGGACTTTACGCATTATCTGCTGATTTTTCAGGGGCAATGCGGGGCACGCTTAAGGTGGGGTGCTTTTCCGCTTTTGCACCCATGATTTATGCAGAAATTATTCATGGTTTTTCAAATTTATACAAACAAGTTAATTTGGAAACTGTGATTGATGATCATCAAGCGCTTACCCAAGATTTGATGCAGAATACCTTAGATGTGGCATTGTTATATGATTTACATATTGATAGTAATTATATCAACTTTATGCCACTAGCAGATTTACCCCCCTATGTTTTGCTTGCAGAATCACACCCATTGGCAAAGCAACAGGCAGTAACACTCAAGGAATTGGTTGACTATCCCATGATATTGTTAGATATGCCTTACAGTAATGATTACTTCTTGTCTTTATTTCGCCATCAAAAACTACAGCCCAATGTTGTTGAAACGTCAAAACATGTTGATGTAATTCGTTCAATGGTGGGAAATAATATTGGTTATACCATTTTAAACGTTCGTCCAAAAATGGATTATTCGCCTGATGGCAAGAAGCTTGTGATGGTAAGAATTTCAGGCGATGTACGACCCATGAAAATAGGGATTGCAACACCCGTTAACGCCAATATAGGCAAGATATGTCAAGCGTTTATTAGTCGGTGTCAGGCTTTTATTTCAAATCAATATATCCCAGGGATGAGTGTTGCCTATTTTTCACAAGCGCATATCAAAAATCAGTCAATAGAAGTAGGTGACTAATGCAATATCAAACAGAATATCTTGAAGTGCTAGAAAAACTAATCGCATTTGATACGACTTCTTATAAAAGTAATTTATTACTCATTGACTATATTAAAGAGTATCTAGCAAGCTCAAACATTGAGATTACTCTAGATTTCAATGAGCAAAAAACCAAGGCTAATTTATTTGCAACCACAGGACCTAAAGATAAAGCAGGTATTTTTTTGTCAGGTCATACTGATGTAGTGCCTGTAGAAGGGCAGAATTGGCGAACTGACCCTTTTAGTATGACGATTCAAGATAATCTCGTCTTTGGTCGTGGTACAGCAGATATGAAAGGGTTTATAGCCTGTGCTTTGGTTATGTTTAAAAAAGCATCTAAGCAACAACTACAACGTCCTTTACACTTATGTTTGTCTTATGACGAAGAAATAGGTTGTGTTGGTGTCAGAAGTATTTTAACCAAATTAGAAAGTTTAATTATACCACCAATATTTGCCATCATTGGCGAACCTACCATGATGGAGGTTGCTACTGGGCATAAAGGTAAAGCGGTATTTCAAGTATTCTGCTCTGGTAAAGAAGGGCATTCAGCCTTAGCCCCAAATTTTGATAATGCCATTCATACCGCCACACAGTTTGTGCAAAGCCTAATCGAATCTCAAGAGTATTTAGCCAATGTCGGTAGCCAAGACTTAGGGTTTGATGTTCCTTATTCCACTATTCATGTGGGGAAAATTTATGGTGGAAAAGCGTTAAATATTGTGCCAAATCTTTGTCAGCTAGATTATGAAATTCGTAATGTCACTCAAGATAGTATTGAACAGATCCAGCAACATATCTTAGAAAACTATTCAAAAAAAGCATCCATTGCAAAAATTCATGTAGAAAATATTAATCAATATCCAGGTTTAGACACGTCATGCCAAGAGGATGCAGTACAAATGGTGCAGGGCTTATTATCAACTCCGTCTAAGCCGACCAAAATATCCTTCGGCACAGAAGGTGGTCTATTTAAACAACAAATGCATTGTCCAATTGTTGTGTGCGGACCAGGAACGATTGAAGTCGCTCATAAACCCAATGAACATGTTAGCATCGCCCAGCTTGAGATATGTGATGTGTTTTTGCAAAAACTGTTATCCACACTGCTATAACGTGGATTTTATAAAAAGAGGAGAAAGTAATGCATTTTGATTGGGCATATACATTTGGTCTATTGAAAAATAAAGACTTTTGGCAAGCCACTTTAACAGTGATTGAACTTAGTGTATTGGTTTGGATATTAGGCATCGTCTTAGGATTTTTATTGGCACTGGGTAAAAAGTCTAAAATCAAAATCATTTCTACTTTAAGTGGCGGCTATATCTGGTTTTTTCGTAGCTTACCACTCTTGGTGTTATTGGTATTTATCTATAATATGCCACAAGTATTCCCACAAACCAGTGTTATCTTAGCTTCTTCTTTTTTGTCTGGCCTCATTGCACTAACCCTAAGTGAAGCTGCCTATATCGCAGAAATTCATCGTGGTGGACTCAACTCAGTTCACAAAGGTCAAATAGAGGCAGGTAAAGCGTTAGGTATAAAAACTGCGGGAATCCAACGTTTAATTGTTGTACCCCAAGCATTACGTATCTCACTGCCTACCTTAAGCAATGAATTTGTTACGATTGTTAAATTGACGTCGCTAGTATCAGTCATATCACTGAACGAGATCCTACTCGTTGGACAACGTCTCTACACTCAAAACTTCCTAGTTCTAGAGACCATGTTAGCCGTGGCATTCTTTTACGTGCTTATCGTGACAGTGTTTGGTTGGCTCATTGGTAAATTCGAAAAATTCATTGATATCACCCATAGGAACCCACCTTTATTAAAAGAAGATGAAATACCTATCCCCACCACCAATAAATCTCTAGCTAATTATGAATTCTTAAACAATGAAAGAATTGGTGATTATGCTTTAGAGGCCATTGATATTCATAAATCCTATGGTGATCATAAAGTTCTAAAAGGTATTGATTTGAATGTTAAGTGGGGTGAAGTTATTTCGATTATTGGACCGTCAGGTTCTGGTAAAACGACATTTATCCGCACGCTAAATGGTTTGGAAAGTTTGAACAAAGGCACAGTCAATTTAATGGGTAAACCATTCTTAAAAGACCAAACATTAACAGAAAACTCATCAGCATATAAAGAACAAATTATTCATGTTGGCATGGTGTTCCAAAGTTTTAATTTATTTCCTCATAAGACTGTCTTGGAAAATGTGATGCTAGCCCCTGAATATCATGGCATGAATGATAAAGGAATTAACCAGCTTACCGCTATCGCTATGCTAGACAAAGTCGGTATGAAGCTTCATGCTAATAAATACCCACATCAATTATCTGGTGGCCAACAACAGCGTGTGGCGATTGCTAGAGCTTTGGCGATGCAACCTTCCATTATTTTGTTTGATGAACCAACTTCAGCGTTAGACCCAGAACTTGTCAATGAGGTTTTAAAAGTTATGGAACAGCTAGCAAAAGAGGGCTTAACGATGATTATTGTAACGCATGAAATGAATTTTGCTTTCAAAATTTCTGACCGGGTGATTTTTATGGAAGACGGGCACATTGTTGAGCAAGGTTCACCTAATGAGTTAGAACATAGCCAAAATGAGCGATTTAAACAATTTATTAGAAAACATTGATTCGCATCAAGGTATGAATCTTAGTTTTTCAACACTAAGATTCATACAGATAAGGAAACTAAATGTCACAAACAATCAATATCACTTTTGCGGAAAAAAATTCTCTCATTCGCTCGCTGAATTTTGATAAACAATCGTTACCTTGCTCTATTAGTTTTAACCAATTTAACCATCTCTCGCAATCTGAGTTTGAATCGGATGTCGAAAACCAACAGATTATAATTCTTAATGACCTCTGTATAACACCACAAGTTTTATCCAACAACCCTAAACTTCAATTAGTCGCTTTATGCTCAACAGGCTACGATAAACAACCCATTCAACTGCTTCAATCCAAAGGCATTCATCTATGCAATGTCAGAGAATATGCATCTCATAGCTTAGCAGAACACGCCTTTATGCTAATGATAAATTTAATTAGAAATTTTAGTGGCTACGATGAAGCAGTAAAGAGTGGCAAATGGTCTAAATGTGATAATTTTTGTTATTTAGAAACGCCAATTTATGAGTTGTATCAAAAGACCTTGGTAATTATTGGTAGTGGCACAAGTGGCAAGGCACTGGCCAATAAGGCTAAGGCATTTGGTATAAATGTGATATTTAGTGAACGTAAAAATGCGATACATTGTCGAGAAGGTTATATACCTTTTTTGCAAGCTATTCAGCTAGCAGATATTATTTCATTACACTGTGAGTTAAATGGAGATACTTATCACTTGATTGATGAAGAAACGTTATTAATGCTACAAAAGCATGCCTTGTTAATTAATATTGCCAGAGGTGGACTGGTTGATGAAAATGCTGTCATCCATGCACTATTAACAGGTGATCTAGGAGGCTATGCTGCGGATGTCTTAACTCAAGAACCACCTGCGATAAATCATCCCATGATAACTACTAGATTACCCAACTTACTTATAACTCCCCATGTCGCTTGGGCAAGCCAAGAAGCACAACATCGTTTAGTCATCGAAATTGAAGAAAATATTTGTGCTTACTTACAAGGCTGCCCGAAAAACTTGGTCTGCTAAATGTTGAAATATTAACTGTGTTTAAGTTATTTAGCGAATTCAGGCTCTTGTATCAGCAATTGTTTTTTAGCATCTTCGAAATGGGCTTCGCTGAAATCTTCAATTGACTCCCAATCTTTAGCTGTTTTCTCAGCTGTTTTTTCAGCCAAAATATTCAAGGGCTGGTTAGTTGAATAGGCTGTTGCCAAAATTTGGCAAGCACGTTCAATGGTATACATATCATCAAAGGCAACGCCAATGCTATGAGAACCAATTAAAACACCATGATTCCCCATCATTAACCGAGTATGTTGACCCAATAAATTTGCTAACCGCTCACCCTCTGCCAAAGAGTCTGCCATACCTTGATAGCACATATCATACGATACTCGATTAAAGTAACGTGCAGTATTTTGATCAATCGGTTTAATAGTTGGGTCTTTTAGCGTCGATATCGCTGTTGCATAGATGGGATGAAGATGCAACACACATTTGATATCAGGACGTAGCTTATGTATCCGACCATGAATTGCCCACGCCGTTGGGTCGATTTTTTCCATTAACTCTTCACTTGGATCGTCGGCGTCTAAAAGAATCAAATCACTAGCTTTGATGGTAGAAAAATGTTGCCATTTTGGGTTGATTAAGAATTTTTTGCCATCAGCAGACACAGAGGCACTAAAATGATTAGCCACTGCTTCATGCATATTGAGTCTAGCAAACCAACGAAAACAGGCAGCAAGATTGATGCGGGATTGTTGCTCATCAATTAACAAGGTATTGTTTAATGAATTCATACGTTTACTCCTATCAAGATTTAGATAAAGGAATTATTACTATAGCGAATAAACTAGGAATAAATGACGATAATTAAATAGGATTTACAGTAGCAGTGAATCATTTTTTCAAAATTGCTTACAGCTCAGTTTTTTTGTATAACTATCATCATAGTCATTACTTATAGCTAATCATCAAATCATAGCATGCGTTAGCGAATACGTTACCTACGAATATGAAAACTTAATTTAATATGTTTTCACTATATCATTTTATTAAAGGAGACAGTTTGTCATGAAAATAACAGCGATGAAAAATTTTTCTGGTAGAAAATTATTGGCAATATGTTTAGTTAGTACATCATTAATAGGTTGTAGCAAATCTGCGGAGCAAACAAAAACTGACAATAGTGCAGCAAATAACTCTGAGTCATCTACCCCTGTATCTGTTACACAAGCAAATGGTGCAAATGAAGTCACAATGATAGTGGGTAGTGATATTACCTTTCCACCGTTTGAATATATGGAAAATAATCAACCTAAAGGTTTTGATATTGATATCATGGATGCGATTCTAGCTGAGAATGGTACAAAACCAAATTATATAGATACTCGCTTTTCAAATCTAATTCCAGGTCTAGATGGTAAAAAGTTTGATGCGATTATTTCTGGTTTATATATTACGCCTGAAAGATTGCAAAAAGTCGATATGATCCCTTACTTTAAAACATATGAAGCGCTATTAGTAAGGACAGAGGGGGATTTTAAACCGAAGACACGTGATGAGCTGTGTGGCAAATCAGTGGCTACCCAAAAAGGTGCCATTTACCCATTGCAAATTCAACAGTTTTCCAAAGAGAGCTGTGAGTCCAAAGGAAAACCTGCCATTACTATCAAAGAATTCGAAACGTCACCGCAAGCTATACAGGCGTTATTATCGAGTGCAGTTGATGCCCAGTATGACGATGTAGGGGTTGCCAAAGAAGCGGTCAAAAAACTCAATAATCGAGTGATGATTTCAAGTACAGATAAGTTCATCCCGATTCTTGGTGGCATCGCTGTCAGAAAAGGTGATACTGAGACTTACAATAAAATTAATGAAGGTTTGTCCAAAATTAAAGCGTCGGGTAAATATGATCAATTAATGAAACAATATGATTTAGTTGCCCCAACTGATGAGGAAAGCAAAGCGGCGACTAGTAAATCCTAATTTTTTTGGTAGTGGTTTGAAAAGTATGTTATTTAAAAACTTATAATATCAATTGACCTCTGAAAGCTTTGATTTACTAACTTTTAGCATATTCATGTTTTAGTCAGCATACTTTTCAAGCCACTACCTTCTTATACCAAACCCATCAAATATAGTATTATAGCTATATGAAAGAATCAAACCCAAAACACAGCCTAGATGA
>NZ_DALZSV010000061.1:0-12001 GCF_032014955.1 Moraxella sp. CTOTU47724 | reverse complement strand
ATCAAAATTTCCTCATTATGTCCTTTTGTATATTAAATGTTCAACACAACCTAATTTCATTGTATTTATCAAAACAAAATTAAGTGATTCATTAAAGGGAAATCCCATGGCTCGCGCTGCAAAAAAAGTAGATAAACAAGAACCGTTAGAGGTTGTACTGTGGAAAGCAGCGGACAAACTTCGCAAAAACATTGATGCTGCAGAATACAAGCATGTTGTCCTTGGTTTGATCTTCCTCAAATACATTTCTGATTCATTCGAAGCTCACTACAACTTATTGGTTGAAGGGGAAGGGGAGTTTGCAGGGGCTGACCCAGAAGACCGCGATGAGTATACCGCATACAACGTATTCTTTGTGCCTGAAAATGCGCGTTGGTCTTATCTGTTAAACCAAGCGAAGCAGCCTAACATTGGTAAATTGGTTGATGAGGCGATGGAAGCCATCGAAAATGACAACCCGCAATTAAAAGGTGTTTTGCCAAAAGTCTATGCGCGTCAGAATCTCGACCCTACCAGTCTTGGTGAGTTGATTGACCTGATTGGCAATATTGCCCTAGGTGATGCCAAATCACGCTCTGCTGACGTTTTAGGCCATGTATTCGAGTACTTCTTAGGTGAGTTCGCTTTGGCTGAAGGTAAGCAAGGCGGTCAGTTCTATACGCCTAAATCGATTGTAAGCTTATTGGTCAATATGCTTGAGCCATACAAAGGGCGGGTATTTGACCCATGTTGCGGTTCAGGTGGTATGTTTGTCCAGTCTGAAAAATTCTTAGAGTCGCATCAAGGCTTGGTCGATGATATCTCAATCTATGGTCAAGAGAGCAACCAAACCACGTGGCGATTGGCCAAAATGAACCTTGCTATTCGTGGTATCAACTCAGAGCATGTGAAGTGGAACTCTGAGGGTTCATTTCTCAATGATGCTCACAAAGACTTAAAAGCTGATTTTATCATTGCTAACCCGCCGTTTAACGTCTCAGACTGGAGTGGTGAGCAGCTAGTGGGTGATGCACGTTGGCAACTCGGTACACCGCCTACAGGTAATGCTAACTTTGCTTGGATGCAGCATTTTCTGTACCACATGAGCCCCAAAGGTCAGGCCGGTGTCGTGCTTGCAAAAGGGGCGTTAACGTCTAAGACCAGTGGGGAAGGGGATATTCGTAAAGCTTTGGTCGCTGAGGCCAATGTCATCGACTGTATTGTCAATCTTCCTGCCAAGCTGTTTTTGAATACCCAGATTCCGGCTGCTTTATGGTTTATGCGTCGTGACCGTGTGGGTTCAACGCAGTATCAAGATCGCAGTAATGAAATTTTATTCATTGATGCTCGTAATCTAGGTCATTTGATTAACCGCAGAACCAAAGTATTGTCTGATGAAGACATTAAGCTGATTACTGACACTTACCACAACTGGCGTAACAAAGGTGGTGAGTATGAAGACGTTGCAGGCTTCTGTGCATCTGTTCCACTTGAGAAAGTGGCTGAGCTTGACTATGTGCTGACTCCAGGTCGTTATGTTGGTTTAGCTGATGATGAAGATGAGTTCGACTTTAAGGAACGCTTTATAAGCTTAAAAGCTGAGTTTGAGTCACAGCTTGCAGAGGAAGCAAAGCTAAACCAAGCCATTGCTGAGAACTTGGCAAAGGTGGTTGTATGAGTGAATGGAAAGGCTGTCTGCTTGGTAGCATAGCTGAAGTACAGACAGGACCTTTTGGCAGTCAATTAAAGAATGAGCAGTACATTACAGGCGGTACACCTGTAATTACTGTTGAGCATATTAATGCTTTTAGAATTCAAAATATTGACTACCCATCAGTTACTGAGGCTGATAGACAAAGACTTTTGAAATACTCTCTCGATGCTGGTGACATTGTCTTTACTCGAGTCGGTTCAGTTGATTTGAGTGCTTATGTCAAACCTGAGAATCAGGGTTGGCTATTTTCATCTCGTATGTTGAGAGTTAGGGTTTCTTCACTTGAAGTTGATTCACTATTCTTAAGTTACTTTTTTAGACAAGACAAATTTAGAGAGTACATTCTGAACATTGCTGTTGGTGCAACGATGCCTTCAATCAATACACAGATTCTCAAAGATATCCCTATATCTTATCCACCTCTCCCTGAACAAAAAGCCATAGCCTCAGTTCTATCATCGTTAGATGACAAGATCGACTTACTACATCGTCAGAACAAGACTTTGGAAGCCATGGCTGAAACACTGTTTCGTCAATGGTTTATTGAGGGAGCTAGAGAGGGTTGGAAAGAGGTATGTTTGGGTAACCTTTTCACAATTTCTAGTGGTAAAGGTTTGAAACGTGAACAGTTTAATGATTTAGGTTCAATACCTGTTTTAGGTGCAAATGGGCAAATAGGTCGTACAGATCAAATTCTTTTTGAAGAACACCTAATTTATACAGGTAGGGTAGGAACTCTAGGAAAGGTTTCAATAGTGGAGGGCCAACCTGTTTGGTTGTCGGATAATACATTAGTCTTTAGAGATATTGAATACTTTTACTTCACGTACTTCCATCTGAAAGCTGTTAATTATCAAGACTATAATGTGGGAAGTACGCAGCCACTGATCAGACAATCTGATATTAAGGAAATAGTAGTACCGTTTCCTTCAGACTTAAACATTATTAATGAATTTGAATTCCAAGCTAAAGACTTATTTGGAAAAATCAAAACCAATCGAAAGCAAATCCAAACACTTGAACAACTACGAGACACCTTACTTTCTAAGCTCATGAGTGGTGAAGTCAGAGTCCAATACTAGCAATTAGACACCGCCTTAATAGGGATATAGAGGACAACACACCGTGACTAAGATGACCGAATCAGACATAGAGCTGATGGCAATAGAGCGATTAGAAGGATTAGGCTATACCTACGTCTATGGTCCTGATATTGAATCCAAAGGCGCTAATCCACTACGTAGCTATAAGCAGGTCATCTTAGAATCCAACGTATTGCAAGCCCTACAGCGTCTGAACCCGCATCTCAGTGAAGACAAATGTGTTGAGGCACTCAAGCAAATCACCAACTTGCACTCGCCCGATCTGCTGACCAATAACCAAGCCTTTCACCGCTTACTCACCGAAGGCATTAATATTGAAGTCAGCAAGGACGGTCATACTCAGGGTGAATATGCTTGGCTGATTGACTTTAATGAACCCACCAACAATGAATTTTTGGTCATTAACCAAGTTACCATCAAAGAAGACCGTTGGACCAGACGACCTGACCTGATTCTGTATGTCAACGGCTTACCGTTAGTGGTTATTGAGCTCAAGAATGCCACGGATGAAAACGCCACCGTAGAAGGCGCTTATCGACAAATCCAAACGTATCAAAGTCAGATTCCTAGCCTATTTACCTACAATGCTTTTAACATCATCTCCGATGGTCTAGAAGCCAAAGCAGGCACTATATCAGCCGATTTTAGCCGTTATATGGCGTGGAAGACCACCAATGGTCAAACCAAAGCCAAAAGCACCCAAGCACAGCTCGAAGTCATCATTCAAGGCTTGCTAAATCCGGTCACGCTATTGGACATGATTCGGCATTTCATCGTCTTTGAATCGAGTAAACAAGAAGACGCCAGTGGTCTAATCACCGTTAAAACCATTAAAAAAATGGCCGCTTACCATCAATACTATGCGGTAAATGCCGCAGTCCTCTCGACCATTCGCGCCTCTGCCGTCAGCTCAGATGCCAAATCTGCAGAAGTTGCCATACAACAGCAGGGCAGAAACAAGCACGAATTGGTACAACAACAAGCAATGGGTGATAAAAAAGCCGGTGTCGTGTGGCATACCCAAGGGTCAGGTAAGTCCCTGTCGATGGTGTTCTATACCGGAAAAATCGTCTTGGCCTTAGACAATCCCACGATTGTGATTATCACCGACCGTAATGACCTTGATGACCAACTGTTTGGCACCTTTGCGGCCTCCAGTCAACTACTCAGACAAACACCCAAGCAAGCAGAAAGCCGTGAAGAACTTAAAGAATTACTTAAAGTGGGTTCAGGTGGCGTCATCTTTACCACCATTCAGAAGTTCCAACCGGATGATGGCGGCAGTGTCTATGAGCAACTATCAGACCGAAGTAATATCGTCGTCATTGCCGATGAAGCCCACCGTTCACAGTATGGCTTTAATGCAAAAGAAGTCGATGTTAAAAATGATGACGGTGAAGTGGTTGGTAAGCGCACCGTGTATGGTTTTGCCAAATACCTAAGGGATGCGTTACCCAATGCCACTTATCTTGGTTTTACTGGCACCCCGATTGAAAAGACCGATGTCAATACTCCGGCGGTATTTGGTAACTATGTCGATATCTATGACATCTCTCAAGCGGTGGAAGATGGTGCCACCGTTCGTATTTTCTACGAAAGCCGACTTGCCAAGATTGCCATCAGTGACGAAGGCAAACAACTGATTGAAGAATTTGATGATGAATTTACCGAAGATGACTTAAACCAAACCCAAAAAGAACGTGCTAAGTGGGCACGGGTTGAAGGCTTAATCGGTAGTAAAGAACGTATCAAAGCCATTGCCAAAGACATCGTTGAACACTTTGAACAGCGTCTGATCGCTAATGCCAATCAAGGTAAAGGCATGATTGTCAGTATGTCGAGAAGAATTGCAGTCGATCTGTACAATGAGATCATAAAGCTTAGACCCGAATGGCATAGCGATGACTTAAATGATGGCGTGATTAAGGTGGTGATGACCTCATCTGCCTCAGATGGTGAAGCCATTGCTAAACATCATACCACCAAGCAACAACGTCAAATCCTAGCCAATCGTATGAAGGACAATGATGACAAGCTCAAGCTCGTTATTGTGCGTGATATGTGGCTGACAGGTTTTGATGCGCCAAGTATGCATACCCTCTACATTGATAAGCCTATGAAAGGTCATAACCTGATGCAAGCGATTGCGCGTGTCAACCGTGTCTATAAAGATAAGGTGGGTGGTTTAGTGGTGGACTATCTGGGTATTGCCTCGGACTTAAAAGAAGCCTTGTCCTTTTACTCTGAAGCGGGAGGTAAAGGCGAACCTGCATTAGTACAGGATGAAGCCGTTGCCATCTTACAAGAAAAGCTCGAAGTGCTTGATGGCATTATGCATGGCTTTGACTACCGCGAATACTTTACCGCAGATACCTCACGTAAACTCAATATCATTCTTGAAGCCGAAGAACATGTTCTTGGGGTCGATCAAGGCGAAGGGAAGACCCGTTTCTTAACCGCCGTCACCGCCATGTCACAGGCATTTGCGTTAGCGGTGCCACATCCTCACGCTATGGAAGCAGCGCCAGTGGTGGCTTTCTTTCAAGCGTTAAAAGCTCGTCTTGCCAAGTTTAGCGATGGCACAGGCAAGGTTTCGGGACTTAGTAATGCGGAACTTGAGGTCAAAGTGAAGCAAACCATTGACCAAGCCCTAGTCACCGAACAAGTCGTCGATATCTTTGATGCCGCAGGGATTCAAAAACCCGATATCTCAATCTTGTCTGATGAATTTATGCAGGAGATGAAAGACTATCAGCATAAGAACATTGCCCTTGAGACACTCAAAAAACTACTCAGCGATGAAATCAAGGTGCGTGAACAACGCAGTGTCACCCAAGGCAAAAAGCTGATGGATATGCTAACATCAGCAATCAAGGGTTATCAAAACAAAGTACTCACAGCTGCTGAAGTGATTGATGAGCTCATCAAATTAGCGAAAACTATCCAAGAGTCTGATAGACTGGCGGAAGAATTAAACCTTACCGAATACGAGTATGCTTTCTATTCAGCAGTAGCTGAGAACGAAAGTGCCCGTGAACTGATGCAAAAAGATATCTTGCGAGAGCTGGCAATCGTACTTACCGAATCGATTCGTAAGAATGTGACCCTAGATTGGACGATTAAAGAATCAGCGAGAGCCAAGCTTAGAGTCATTGTGAAGCGACTGCTTAAAAAATATGGCTATCCACCGGATATGGCATTACTCGCGACCGAAACGGTGCTTGAACAGGCTGAGCAGTTGGCTGATGAGCTAGCTGCGGCTTGATTGGTGATTTTATTTGTAATAAAAGGTTTGATTAAGTAATGAAAAGACCTATATGAAAATTATTATACTTCATAGTTGTGTTTGAAGTAGATATGCTGATCGTGGTAACCAAAATTTTCCATGGGAATTATAGTGATCAGTACAGTCGACTATCAAAATTTTTGTTTCATCTTTTTTCCAAACAAAGTGGAGTACCATATCGGATGTATAGTAGTCACCATACTTACTTGGAGTGTAAGCAGGTATGCCGATATGATAATGCCAAAGGCTATTAGCACGCGTATAAATATAATCTGGATCAGTTTGATCTAAATTTCGCCAAGAAGGGCTTATTTTACCTTTATATATACCCTGGTCCTTAGTATGGGATCCAAGCCCATGTTCTTCCACTAAAGCTGTGAAATCTAATATTGCATCTTGTAAATCTTTTGGAAAATTTTGGAATTCTGTTATAAATTTATCACCGTAATATACATCAAACACAATAAAGGCCTATCCTAATCAAGATAAGCCTATTATATATCACGTTGCTAAGCAGTATAAAAAATAAAATAAAGTACAATTATGTTTTCTGTAATTGCTTTGCTCTATTTAATAGAAAGGCACGCTTTTCTTCACGTGTTAAGCCTCTAGGCATTTTTATAGAGTTAGTAGATAACGCTTTATCCATACGTTCTTTATCTAAACGAATTGGAATATATGATGAATTATTAGTTGACATAAAACTAACATAAGCTCCCTTTCTAAGAGTAGAGTGATTGACTTGAGAAATAACGTCATAGTCAATATAAGGTACACATAAACCCATAACGCCTCCTTTCTCTAATGTCAAACGTTTATGTTTTTTTATCGTCAGATTAATAAAATTTACTGTGTACTATCGTACATATTAGATATTTTATATCACCACGATATGCTAATCAATTCTTTTATTTACAAAAAACAAACAATCATAATTTTTTTTGCTGTGGCGAGAATAATAAATTATCATAAGTAGACTGTGTATTGAGTAATTACAACATTCTATTAAATTACAATAAAACGACAATTAATTGATAAATTAACTGGAAAAAGATGAAACACGTTTGTATAATGCGCCCCCTTTTTTTGTAAGAAAATTTCATAGATAATGACAAGGTTATATGTTGACTCTTAATAAAAAAATGTACACATTATAAACTTTACCTTAAAGTCATTAACTTTAGAACAAAATCTTAGTTTGTCTTTTATAGTCTCTTTCGAATTTTCAATTTATCTGATATAGATTTCTAAATACCCTCATTTAAAATAAAAAGTCACTGATTGATTGGCTTTTTTACCTTTTAGCTATTTTATACCTTGGGGTCAGCACAGAATTCGGATCATATAGGGCGGTAAGTACATTTGTTTAGTATTTAATCGACGGTAATAACTTTTACTCAACACCATAGCAACCTATGGAAAATAGCCATCTGTTATAGGTATATCTCAATCGGTTTATAAAATTCCATTCAAAATAACTGTTATTTAATCTGTTATAGTGCTATATTTTACTCTAAACGGATTACACCGATTGAATTAAACCAAAACAGATTAATAGTTATGACAATCCGAGCTTATTTAAGAGCCAGTACCAATAAACAAGATGCTAATCGAGCCGAAGAGTCGCTGAAAGATTTTGTCAAACAGTTTGGACAAAAGATTGATGTTTTCTATCGTGAGAATGAAAGCGGCACAAAACTTAACCGGCCACAGCTTAACCAACTATTAGCGGATTGTGATACTGATAGTCAAGGCAATGGTGATATTTTACTGGTAGAAGATATTGATCGTTTAACACGATTAAAGCCAAGTGAGTGGGAAATACTAGACGGACGTATCAAGTCTAAGGGTGTTAAGTTGGTAATTATGTCATTGCCATTATCGCATGAGCCCCTGAAAACCAATATTGCCACCCATGATGATATCACTCGGGCTGTCATGAAAGGTATGAGCGATATGATGATTCAGATTCTAGCGACCATTGCTAGAAATGATTATGATAAACGTCGATACCGACAACGTCAGGGTATTGATAAGGTGTTAGCTGATCCTAAAACGCACCGTACTAAGTATAAAGGCAAGCAGGCAAACACCAAGCAATACGAACGTATTTTACGGTTGATTGATAGCCACCATACTTACAAAGAGATCAAAGAAACGCTCAATGTATCAAACGATACTATCGTCAATGCGAAAAAATGGCGCAATGAGCAGCAAGCGTCCAAAGATAAGGACAACCAACCGCTTTTTGAGCCCTCAGATTTGGAACAACCAAAAATAAAACGTAGGGGTAGGAAACCGACTCTATAACCAAAGGTAATGACAATCTAAATGCTAAAACAGAGACTATTAAAAATTGATTATCTATTAAAGGGTTAAGGCCACCGTGATTAAGATTTCTTTAGATACTAATTTGAACTTACATAATTAAATTCTAAAGTGTCCGTGGTATAACGTCCAGTAGCTATACAATTTTCCGCATAAATCTCTCGAGTTCCCGATAAAATAACTTTTCTTTCATTAACCACATAACCATTTACTTTATAATTCAGTGGGCTTACACAATATTTTGAAAAAACCTTAGCTGTACCAGCATATTTATTGCCAATGCGATGACCATCAAATAGAACTGTACCTTTTGAAACGCCTGTTTTAAGCATTTTATTTGATGGAATTTCATATGAGAATGTTCTATGGTTGCCATTGCTACTTAAACGCATGATTGAACCATTATGATTCCAATACGAGTCAGCAAAGGCATTACATGCAAATAAAACACTCAAACTACAGATTAAAAATTTTTTCATTTTGATATCCATGATTTATAAGCTAAGATTTATTATATTAGCTATATGTTTGTTGTATCAAATTAATCAGAAATTTAATTAAAGATTTAGGATGAATAATGAAAAACTTAAAATCCTTACTCGGTATTATTACTATTTATTTGGCTGCAAGCATACCAAGTATAGCCTCAGCAAAAACATGCAAAGTAGCAGATCCAACTGGAACACCTTTAAAATATCGTTCAGCGCCTTATGGAAAGGTTCTAGGAGCCCTTAGCAACGGCACTTATATTTATATTTCAGAATTTCGTACAGACAAAAATGGACAGCTATGGGTAAGAGCTTTCAGTGAATACGATGACCGCTATCTAGGATGGGTATACTATAAATATTTAAGCTGTTAGGGGGATTATAAGCAGTTACACATTTTCGGGGAAAGTCTCCTTTTTTTACCCAGAAAATGAGAAAAATTCTTAAAAATTGACAGAAATGACATTACATCTAACCCTTTTAATCATAAATTTACGCAATTTGATTTTATTGGTTTTAGTAGATAGTAGAAAGCCAATAAACAGGCAGAAGATTAAGAAAATAAAAAATACTATGGAAAACACTTGTTTTCCATAGATTAGCCCTATTATCACGCTAATTTATAATGGTATAATACTCGATAAAATTCCTTAGCGTACATTATGGTCCGAATTCTCAGACGACCCCAAATATGATCTAACATTTCACTAACCAAAAACTTTAGCCTCTACTTTTTCTTCAAATCTTTCCATAATTTTCTTACCATTTTTCACACTTAGAATTGGTTTAGCTTGATTGGTTAGAACCTCATAATCATCTTTGACATTAAATAAGATAAAACTTGCAGGGCGGTTGACCTCAATGCCATATTCTTCATCTAAAGCCATTGTTTTAGCTGAATTATCTGAAATAAAATCCAAACAACGTTGTAAATCTTCATAGCCTAACATGTGACATATATGAAGACCTGCATCTAAAATTCTTAAAATATTACCATTACCTACGGGGTACCAAGGATCACGAATAGAGTCTTGAGCAAAACAAATATTCATTCCTGCCCTATCAATTTCAGGAACCCTTGTTATACCTCGACGTTTTGGATAAGTATCATATCTGCCCTGTAAATGGATGCTTTCTGTAGGACACGAAATAAAATTAATTTTAGAGCGTTTTAAAAGACGGAATAATTTAAAACAATAAGCATTATCGTAAGATCCCATAGCTGTGGTATGACTTGCTGTAACACGGGTACCTATACCTCTGACTAACGCTTCATCAGCTAACACTTCTAAAAAACGTGAATTAGGATCATCTGTTTCATCACAATGAACATCCACAAGAACGTTATATTTCTCGGCTAAATCCATTAAATAATAAACGGAGCTGACCCCTTTATCTCGAGTATATTCAAAGTGCGGTATACCACCGACGACATCGGCTCCGATTCTTAATGCTTCCTCAAGCAACTCTCTACCATTCTTAAATGATTCAATGCCTTCTTGAGGAAAAGCGACAATCTGGAGATTTACTGCTTCTTTGATTTCTTCTTTTACCTCAAGCATGGCATGTAGTCCGACTAGATTAGGGTCAGTTATATCCACGTGTGTTCTGACATGTTGAATGCCATGTGCCACAAGCATATCAACTGTTTTTTTAGCACGTTGTTTAATGTCATCGTGAGTCACAGTAGCTTTACGTTGAGCCCATCGCTCAATACCTTCAAACAAAGTCCCTGTCATATTCCATTCGGGTTCACCAGCAGTCAAGACGGCATCTAAATGGATATGCGGGTCAATGAAAGGTGCCATTAAGAGATTTTCTTTGGCATCAATTGTATCTGTATCACTATCAACGCTAATACCCGTCTGTAATTCAATACTTTTAATCACATCATTGTCACAAGTGACAGTATATAGACCTTCTTTTTTTCTTAATCGTGCATTAATTACTTTCATTTTTTTTTCCAATATCTAATAGTTTTTTAAAAATATTTTCTCATTATGCTCATAGCTAAAAATTTAAATCGAGGGAGCAATCACTTGAGCTGTATCTGAAGATTTTGCAGGCGCAAAGCGTAATAGAACCAAATAAGTCACACATGAAACTAAGATGCCGACAATTGGTGCTACCCATGGAGAAGCGTAAGCAGCAACCGCACCAATCGCATAAGCAAATAATCCAGCCCAGTTGAAGTTTGGTATTTGTGCTTCACTTAAGAGTGGATACTTACCTTTATGTCGCACCCAATAGTCAGTCATAATTACCCCACCAATCGGTGGAATAATTGAGCCTAATAAGAGAAGGAAAGGAATTAATAATTCGTACATACCAGCTACAGCTAAAACTATGCCTACAACTGCAGCTATCATAACCATCATTTTTCGACGATCACTGCGAACCAAATGGCAGGCCGCTGCAGATACGTTATAAATGGTGGGACCTTGAATTGTTAATAAATTTAGACAAAGCATTGCTACCGCTGCAAATGATAGGCCTTGTAATACCAATACCTCAAAAATATCTGATTGTTGATATACAATCGCCATCCAGGCGCCTGCTAGAACCATGAGACCATTGCCAATTAGAAAGCTTAAGAGACAAGCCCAAACTGCTACTTTCCCAGATTTTGCCATTCGAGTCCAATTAGTAATTTGAGTAGCACCACTGGCAAAAGTACCAAACACAATGGTGATAGCCGTTGCAAACGTCATCGTTTCTTTGGAAGTTGGTTTTACATTGAATAGTTGACTTAATCCACCTATATGATTTGTTGCGACTACAATTGAACCAATTAGCACAACAAACATGAGTGGGATAGCCACTCTTGATAGATATTCAAGTCCTTTAAATCCTATTAAGGCAGTAATAGAAAAAATGATCCCAAATACGACCATCAGTGGAATTGTGAGAGTTACTGATAGACCTAAAATTTTAACCAATGAAATGGCGATTGTTGCAGTACCCCATGCATACCAACCTAATTCGGCAAATCCTAGGATAAAATCTGATAGTTTACTACCTAGATTTCCAAAGCAGAATCGACCCATCAATACGGTGTTTAGACCACTACGAGCAGATATTAAGCCAAGCGAAGCAGCATAGG
>NZ_DALZSV010000060.1:0-12094 GCF_032014955.1 Moraxella sp. CTOTU47724 | reverse complement strand
AAAACTCGACAAAATTCCTTACCGCCCTATTTTTTCCGTTTTCTGTACTGACCCCAATGTGTAACTTGTCGGCGACTGACTTTACTACGGCGGTTTTATCACCACTTAACATTGTAGTCGTGACCCCAAGCTGTTTTAAGGTATCAACGGCATGAGAAGCATCTGCTTTGATTTGGTCGGCAATGGTAAGAAAGCCCACATATTGCCCTGCATACGCCATAACGATGACAGTATCAATACTTTGAGCCACTTCGCTAGGATATTGAATATTAAATTTATCCAATAATTTTGCATTTCCTGCTAAAAAAGATTGCCCCTTGATACTAGCGGTTAAACCATACCCCGCAATCTCCTGCACATTGTCTAGGGCAATCGTGCTATCGACTTGCCCAACATACTCGTGGACTGCGGTAGCTATGGGATGCGTAGATTTGCTTTCTATAGCATTTAGATAGCCTAGCATCATATTTGGGTCAAAGGCTGGCTCAATGTTTACCTCTTGGACTTTGAACACCCCCTCAGTCATCGTTCCCGTTTTATCCATCACCACATTGTCAATGGTCGCTAGGGTATCTAAAAAATTACTGCCCTTAAATAAAATTCCATTACGGCTACCTGCCCCAATACCACCAAAATAGCCAAGCGGAATCGAAATCACCAAAGCACAAGGGCAAGATATGACTAAAAATACCAAAGCCCGATACAGCCAATTACTAAACACATAATCAGCCACAAAGAAATAGGGTACAAGGGTAATAGCAATCGCTAAGGCAACTACTATCGGGGTATAAATTTTGGCAAACTTACTGATAAAAAGCTCAGTCGGGGCTTTTTGGCGGGTCGCATCTTGCACTAAGGCTAAAATTTTAGACAGCTTGGAATCTTGATAAGCAGTCGTAACTCTAATTTGCACCACATTTTGTAAATTAATCATCCCTGCCAATACCACATCGCCTTGACGTTTGGTATCGGGTTTACTTTCCCCTGTCAAAGCCGAGGTATTAAATGAAGCGGTATCAGAAAGTAAGACCCCATCCAGTGCTAGCTTTTCACCTGCTTTTAGCTGAATAATTTGTTCGACACCCACGGATATAGCTTTAACAATGCTGGGTTGGTTATTTTCAATGATGGTGACCTCATCAGGACGTTGGTCAAGCAAAGCTTTGATATTTCCCTTTGCACGTTGTACTGCCATTGCTTGAAAGATTTCCCCTATAGTATAAAAAAGCATGACGGCAACACCCTCGGGGTATTCGCCAATGGCAAATGCCCCAATGGTCGCAATACCCATCAGAAAAAATTCTGAAAACCAATTGCCAGACTTGATACTTTCAAAAGCCTCTCTTAACACAGGAAAGCCCACAGGAATATAAGCAATGGCATATACAATAAAGCGTGGTATTTCCGTGAACCATACAGGTTTTATCACATGGTCAAGCACTAGCCCAATGGCTAATACCACAAAGGCAATTATCGCTGGTAAAAAAAGCTGAAACGTGGTTTTGTCACCTGTGTCATGCGACTGGTCATGCCCATCTTCATTACTGTGACCCTCATGGTTGCCATGGCTAGCGGTTATGATTTTTTCTTCCTCGTCGGTACAGCAACAATTTTTTGACATACGACACCTTTCTAATGGTTTTATTAAAGATTACCTGTTACTATAAACCCTGTAGTCACTACAGGGTCAAGTAATAATAATCCAAGTCATACGAAAAGGTCACTTATGTCTATATTTAAAATCAGCGAGTTAAGTAAAAAAACAGGGATTAATATCGAAACTATCCGTTACTATGAGAAAATTGGGGCGATAAATAAAGCCAGTCGAGGCGAAAATGCGTACCGCTATTTTAACCAGCATGCTATTGAACAATTAGAATTTATTAAAACCTGTCGTTCATTAGGTTTTACAATGCAAGAAATTAAGGCTTTTAATCAACTTAAGCAAAATCCCAACCAAAGCTGTGTGATAGCGGATAAGCTAGTTGCTAGCCATTTGGCACAGATTGAACAAAAAATACAGCAATTACAAACTATTCGAGCCTTATTACACACAATGAGCAATTGTCAACAAGATTCTGTCGATAAGTGCAAAGTAATTCATTCATTACAATTCGCACCCACTTTAATAGAAGAAGGAATTAAACTATCTACGACAGAGCTAGAGGCAATACGGTAGAGGTAACATATAATACTTGGGTATCTATATGTAGCTCATAATAGGACAGCTTACTGCCAATTCTTACTTAAGATTTCGGCTCAATCTTTTCCCCGTCTTCCTTGACAAAAGTTTGAGTTAAAGGCATATCAATCAAATCTAGCACCACCTCAGACGGACGGCACAGCTTGAGGGTCGGCTGGGATTCGTGTAAAATTCCGCAAAATAAGAAGTAAATAATTGTTTTTAAATTTTTTATTTAATATTTCTCTTTATCCACTGCACTACCCGAATTAGCTTTACGATGTAAATTTTGGGGTGAAATTTACTCCACCAATGCCTTGAAGTTCGTTTTGCTCATAAAATCGCGCAATTCACCTAAAATGGAGTCCTGCGCTTCCAACTTGGCATTTGCAGTTGCTAATTCTAGCTGAAGACCATGCACTTTAGCGCTGAATGATTCCATTTGATTTGTTGCTTCAACCAGTTGATCATTTTGATTTGCGATCATGATTTCTCTATCTACAAGTTGAACTTCCAACACTTTACTATGTTGCTCATTGGCTTGTAGTTGCTGAGCCAGTCGCTGATTCTTATGTAACTCATCGCTCAAGCCTCTTTGAGCATGGGATAAATCTGCGGCCAAACGCGTACTCTCTTGATTCAATTTGGTTGATTCATCTTGTTTGATGATGACTGTCTGCTGTACTTGACTCAGTTCTGCTTGTAATTGCTGTATCTGTAGCTCATGGCGTCGTTGATCTTGCTCTCGTTGCTCTTTAACGGATTGGCGGTAGTGTTCTAAAGCATCTCGTGCGTGCTGGTGTTTTTCTTCAAGTGACTGACGATGCGCCTCATTCTCGGCCAGACGATCATTCAAGTCGGCAACTTGTTGCGTTAACGTATGACGAGCTATCGTTTCCTTTTGTAGGGCAATATGCGTTTCGTGATGAGACGACTTTTCCTGAAGCAGAGTGCTTTCTGACAGCCGCACTCGATTACCCAATGCTTCAATTTCAGTATGTAAAGCTAATAATTGTTCAGCATGTTGTTGATCCTTTACGGTACTTTCAGCACGTATTTCATTGACTTGAACATTAGCCTCATCTTGCAATTGGCTAGAGAGTCTCGAAATGAGATTCTGTAAAGCCTCACTGATGTCAACTTTGTGTCTAGTGGCTCCGCCGTCCTCCTCTTCAAGCTCTTTCAAATACTTATGAATGGTCGTTTTTGACCCTGTATTGCCGAGTTCTACGCGCACCGCATCGACGGAGGGGTATTTACTTTGTGCCAGTAAAGACTCACGAGCCTTCTTAACTTCAGATTTATACAGTCCCGTGCGCGCCATAACAGCCCTCCCACTCTATAGTGTAATATATTACATACCACGTAATTACATACTAACAATTTCAATTAATCAAGTTATTTTTGGATGATAAATGACACAGGATAACTAGCCGTTATCCTGTGTTATGGCGTTTTATATAAATAAGATGGGAGTTTTTATAAGAAATATTACATGCTGCCAAAGACTTCTTTAATTTGTTGCTTGACCTACTGCCGACAAATGCCTAGCCAGTTTACGCCCCAATTCATATGCTTCTTGGACAGTCACTATTTCAACTCGTGGGTGCTCTAAAGCCCAGTCGTGAGCTACACGGCTGGAGGCAAAAAAATGTACATGACAGCAAAATGATAAACGAATATCAGTTTTATTCTGCGGAAGTATCAGTGATACCACGGCATCAGATGGAGTGATGTCCAACACCTCATCGGGTGTAACAGTAAGCAATATAGGCACGCTGGTGCTCGCACAACGTGAATGCACATAAGCGGTTTGATTAAGCAGCGGTGGAAAAATCAAGGTATCGAGTGCGCACCATGTGTATAGCCGTTGGCCATTAATTTCAACGGTGTGCATGGTTTCGCGTTGCGTGAGACCATACCCGACAATATCTCCCGTATTGTCATATTCGATACCAGGAATTTCTTTAAGTATCGACGCTAATTGCTCAAGGTCGCAATTTAAAGCCGTTGCCAGGATTGTGGGTGAAACTGATTGCCCTTTAATCAGTTCATGCAGCAATACACTAAATAGACTTGCTAAGTTTTTAGGCTGATTGGCTGGGATGAGACGATTGGCAATCTCTGTAACGTAGCGTGTGATATCCATAATTGTTCCCTTTACCCCGCGCAGCACGAAAGCTGCTTCACATCCTTGGAGAAAGTCTGCGCCGCGAGCTTCAGTCCCTCGACCATCGTCAGGTAGGGGAACAACTGGTCAGCCAATTCCTGAACGGTCATGCGGTTACGTATCGCAAGCGCTGCCGTTTGAATTAGTTCGCCCGCTTCAGGTGCCACAGCCTGTACGCCAATGAGTCGTCCGCTACCTTCTTCGATGACCAATTTGATGAAGCCGCGCGTGTCGAAGTTGGCGAGCGCACGCGGTACGTTATCCAGCGTAAGTAGGCGGCTGTCGGCCTCAATCCCGTCGTGATGCGCTTCCGCTTCGCTGTAGCCCACGGTAGCGACTTGTGGATCGGTGAACACCACCGCTGGCATAGCTGTTAGATTGATTGCAGCATCACCGCCTGTCATATTAATGGCCGCACGGGTGCCAGCGGCGGCGGCTACATAGACAAATTGTGGTTGATCCGTACAGTCGCCAGCGGCATAAATGTGTGTGGCACTGGTACGCATGCCTTTGTCGATGACGATAGCTCCTTGCGCGTTGACGGCAACACCTGCCATATCCAATGCCAAGCTGCGCGTGTTCGGTGTTCGGCCCGTGGCGACCAATAGCTTATCGGCACGTACTTCGCTGTGTCCCGTGGTAAGTACAAATTCACCATCCTGATGTACGACGTTGCTGGTTTGCGTGTGTTCCAGCACCGTGATCCCTTCGGCACGGAAGGCGGCGGTGATCGCTTCACCGATAGCGGGGTCTTCACGAAAGAACAGCGTACTGCGTGCCAGAATCGTGACTTGACTACCTAATCTGGCAAATGCCTGAGCCAGTTCCAGCGCGACTACAGACGAACCAATCACAGCCAAGCGTTTGGGAATGGTGTCACTGACCAAGGCTTCGGTGGAATTCCAGTACGGCGTGTCTTTCAAGCCAGCGATGAGCGGAATGGATGGACTGGCACCCGTGGCGATCAGGCAGCGATCGAATGCCACAACGCGCTCATCGCCGTCATTCAAGCGCACGATGAGACTTTGGCCATCCTTGAAACTGGCCACGCCGTGTAGCACGTTGATGGATGAATTACTTTCTAAAATACCCTCGTATTTGGCGTGACGTAGTTCATCAACACGAGTCTGCTGCTGGCTCAGAAGTTTACGGCGATCAATCACTGGTACAGTCGCGGCGATACCATCGTCGAACGAACTTTCGCGGCGCAAATGGGCGACATGGGCAGCACGAATCATGATCTTGGACGGTACGCAGCCGACATTGACGCAAGTGCCACCGATGATGCCGCGCTCAATCAGCGTGACCGTCGCGCCTTGTTCGACGGCCTTTAGCGCTGCCGCCATTGCAGCGCCGCCACTACCAATGACGGCGATATGTAGCTCTTCGTGCTTCTCTGTTGGCGCGGCATCTACGAGTGTGGTCTTGTAGCCGAGTCCTGCTACGGCAGCGATCAGTGCAGGCAGAGATGTGCTTGGCTCGGTTGCAAGTTGCGCCGTACCCTTGGCGTAGGACACATCCACTGACTGCACGCCTGCCACTTTATTCAAAGCTTCCTTGATATGCACTGCGCAAGATTCGCAGGTCATGCCTGTAATTCGCAATTGGGTCATGTGATTGCTCCTGTGGTTTTGATGGCAACGGTTAACTCCGCCGTTCGCAATTTATTCATAGATTGTAGTTATCAGGCTGCACCACCCAGTCAGACTGACGAATGTAATGACCTCGCCAGTCTGACAATCAGCAGCAAATCCCACCGACAATCAGAAGCGTTACAACACTGGCGATTGTAACGATGATGATGAGATCGGTTTTCTTCGAGATCAGCCATGCTTTCATGTTTATGCCCCCAAGCTGTTGCCTTTCCAGAGATTTCTACTGTTTGACAGTTGATGGATAGCCAGCGTCCTCGGTTGCCTTGGTTAGCTTCTGGATATTGGTCTTCGCATCATCGTAGCTAACGATGGCTTCGCGTTTCTCGAAGACGATGCCTACTTTGCTGACACCATCGACTTTGGTGAGCGCCTTCTTTACAGTGATTGGGCAGGCTGCACAGGTCATACCTGACACAGAGAGCGTGACGGTTTGAGTGGTTGCCAATGCAGGGGAAACAGCGGCTGCAAGAACCATAGAAACTAACAACTTTTTCATGATGAACTCCAGTCTAATAGAAAAATGGTACGACATAAGGAAAACCAAGTGCGATCAGTACCAGTACAGATACTCCCCAGAAAATGATCTTGTACGTGGTTCGTACCTGTGGGATCGCGCAGACTTCGTCTGGCTTGCAGGCTTGTACTGGTCGGAAAATTCGCCGCCAAGCGAAAAACATCGCCACCAGTGCCACGCCGATGAAAATCGGGCGGTACGGTTCCAATGCGGTTAAGTTCCCGATCCAAGCACCACTGAATCCCAATGCGACCAGAATCAGTGGACCTAAACAACAAGTAGATGCAAGGATCGCTGCCAATCCGCCAGCGAAAAGAGCACCGCGTCCATTTGGTGATTTAGACATAAGTTTCTCGTTTCAAATCTTGAGTGGATAGCGTAAGATTACCTCCGTAGTTATGTACGGAGTCAAGTGGTATGCGAGATATTTTGGAGAACTTAACCATAGGCTCTTTTGCCAAGGTAGCTAAGGTCAATGTGGAGACCATTCGGTTTTACCAACGCAAAGGCTTATTGCCTGAGCCAGATAAGCCTTACGGCAGTATTCGTCGATATGGTGAGGCTGATGTGGCGCGAGTGAGGTTTGTAAAATCAGCCCAACGATTAGGCTTTAGTCTGGATGAAATTGCTGAATTACTCAGATTGGACGATGGTACCCACTGCGATGAAGTTAGTCATCTGGCCGAACACAAGCTCCAAGACGTCCGTGAAAAAATGGCCGATCTAACGCGTATGGAAGCAGTGCTGTCTGAGCTTGTATGTGCCTGCCATGCACAGGGGGAAAACGTTTCATGCCCGCTAATTGCAGCACTCCATGGAGAGTAATATCTCTTTCAATCCTAGAATTTAGTAGTCGATAAATTAGCAAACCTTCAACGATTGCTAATAAGAATATCAGGTGAGTATCCGTGACTAAACTAGATCAATATGTTCATGCCGCGACACGTGATAATACTCGTCGCAGTTATCAATCTGCTATTCGGCACTTTGAAACTGAATGGGGTGGCTTTCTACCTGCAACTGCCGATGGTGTTGCACGATACTTAGTTGATCATGTGGGATTGTTGTCGATCAATACACTAAGGCAACGGCTGGCTGCATTAGCGCAGTGGCATCTTGATCAAGGCTTTCCTGATCCCACAAAAGCCCCTATTGTGCGCAAGGTATTTCGCGGCATTCAAACCCTTCATCCCGCACAAGAAAAGCGAGCAAAACCATTTCAAATTGAGCAATTAAGGCTGGTTATAAATTGGCTTGATCAATCTATTGAATCGGCTAGACTTACGGATAGCCATGGCGACGTATTACGACATACCCGCAATAAATCCATGCTCTTACTTGGATTTTGGCGTGGCTTCCGTGGTGATGAACTGACACGGTTGCACGTGGAACATGTTGAAATCGTCCCAAATGAAGGGATGATCTGTTTTTTTCCTCAAACCAAAGGAGATCGCCAACTTAAAGGTACTCGTTTTAAAGCACCTGCATTATCTCAATTATGCCCCGTTACAGCATATACCGACTGGATTGAAGTCAGTGGCTTAACAAGCGGTGCCGTGTTTCGCTCTGTGAACCAATGGGGACATATCGGCCAAAACCGCCTGCACGAAGATAGCCTTATTCCATTACTGCGTTCACTGTTTACAGAAGCAAAAATTGATTCGCCTATGCTTTATAGTGCTCATTCATTACGTCGTGGCTTTGCAAACTGGGCAACTTCCAATGGTTGGGATTTAAAAATGCTAATGGAATATGTAGGTTGGAAAAATATAAATTCAGCAATGCGTTATCTTGAAAGTGTCGATCCATTTGCGCAGCATCGTATTGAGTCAATGTTGACGCCTTCAGAGCAGTTGGTCACTCGATTATAGTCTTTGTATAAAACTTACCCAGATAAGAGGAAATAAAGCGTGACTAGCATTCATGAAACAGCTTATCCACGCTTTAAACAAGAATTGACCTCACGTGACCTACATGACATTTACACGCCAACAGCCGAAGAACTCAAATTTGTAAAAGGAATTACTCGTAGGGCACCAGCAAAGTTATATTTAATCATCTTACTCAAGACTGTACAGCGACTTGGATACTTTCCAATGCTCGCTGAAATACCGCCTGTCATCATAGCCTTTCTGAACAAAAAATTAGATTTACGAATAATCCCTATGCGTGATCTACTAGCCGAAGAAAAGTCCGATTTTCGTCAACGTTCCATGGAGGCAATTCGATCTTACTTAAACATTAAACCAATTTCCTCTGAAACATCAGCCGCCACAGAGCAAGCTGCGACTTTAGCGGCGCAAACCAAACAAGAATTGGCAGATATCATCAATGTTATTATTGAAGAGCTCATTCGACAACGTTTTGAACTTCCAGCCTTTAGTACACTAAATCGAAGCGCCCAGCGTATTCGTAATCAAGTCAATGAGCGCTATTTCCGAAGTTTGACGGATGCACTTTCTCCACAAATAATCGACCAGTTTGATACGATGCTCATCGTTGCACCAGACCAAACATTCAGCGGTTGGCAACAATTAAAACAAGAACCAAAGAAGCCTACGAATAGTGAGGTTCGACAATATCTAGACCATGTTGCTTGGTTGAAAACTTATTCAGTTGACCTCCCCGAAGTGACTCATATTCCTGTGGTTAAACGTAACCAATATATGCATGAAGCACGGGCACTGGAAGCTGGTGATTTAAGGAATACTCAGAAAAATAAACGTTATGCGCTGATGGTGATTTTATTTCATACACAGTTGAGTCGAGTGCTTGATGATGCGGTTGAGATGTTTGTGCGTAAGTTACGAAAACTGCATTCTGGTGCTGAAGAAAAACTCCAGCAATATTATTTAGAACATCAAAAACGGGCAGAAAAACTGGTCTCACAATTACGGGATGTATTAGAAGCTTTTCAAGAAGGTGAATCGGATCAAGAACGCGGTCAACGTGTTGCAGCGGCCATGCATAGTGAGCCAGCACTCCTCTTAGCTGAATGCGAAGAGCACATGGCATACGCTGGCAATAACTACCTACCATTTATGGTTGTACCCTATCAAAATCAGCGGCCATTTCTACTCAACTGTTTGAGTTTACTTGACCTGAAGTCAACGTCTGCGGATTTATCGTTAATTAATGCGATTCATTTTGTCCTTGCTCATCGACAAAGTCACAAACTATGGCTGCCACTTACAGGAACTGATATTAGTCTCAAATGGATTCCAGAGAAATGGCGAAAATTAGTGACAGGCCAACGATCTGGTGCGGTCGTAGAAGTAAACCGTAAGTATTTTGAGCTCTGTGTGCTAACCGAAACAATGCGGGAATTGCAATCTGGTGATCTTTATGTGTCAAATAGTGATCAATATAGCGATTACAGAGATCAATTAGTAGACTGGGAAACGTATCAAACTCAAGTCGCTGAATATGGTGAAATGCTAAATATTTCAACCGAACCAAAAGAATTTGTTGAGGGATTGAAAGTTTGGCTGTCTGATACTGCATCGCGCGTTGATCAAGGTTTTCCAAAAAATGAGCATGTTGACCTAAATGGTACCGAACTTATTTTGCGGAAACAACATTCTGATACAAAGCCCGCTGCGCTTGATTATGTAGACAAACAGTTTGCTTCTCGATTACCTGAGAAAAATATCCTCGATATTTTAGTAGAAGCAGAAGGCTGGTTGGATCTTCATGAACAATTTGGCCCACTCTCTGGATTTGAAGCAAAAATAGATGATCCCCGTAAGCGCTTTGTCACAACATTGTTTTGTTATGGCTGTAATTTAGGCCCAACTCAAACCGCTCGTTCAGTTAAAGGAATTAGCCGAAAACAAGTTGCTTGGCTTAACCTGCATCATATGACTGAGGAGCGTCTGGAAAAAGCGATTGTTCAAGTCATCAATGCGTACAATAAATTCTTGTTACCCAAATACTGGGGCACAGGGAAAAGTGCTTCCGCTGATGGCACAAAGTGGAATATGTATGAACAAAACCTGCTGTCTGAGTATCATATTCGCTATGGCGGATACGGTGGTATAGGCTACTACCATGTCTCAGATATGTATATTGCGTTATTCAGCCACTTCATTCCATGCGGTGTTTACGAGGCGATTTACATTCTTGATGGTTTGATTAAGAATGAATCCGATATTCAGCCAGACACCTTGCATGGCGACACACACGCACAAAGCGCACCTGTATTTGGATTGGCTTATCTACTGGGTATAAACTTAATGCCACGGATTCGTAATCTTAAAAAATTAGTGTTCTTCAAACCTGATCGTAGCGTGCGATATGAACATATCAACGGATTGTTTAGCGAAGCGGTTAATTGGGAGCTCATAGAAACTCATTTGCCAGATATGCTCAGAATTGCTTTATCAATCAAAGCTGGAAAAATTACCCCTTCAACCATATTGCGTCGCCTTGGAACAGCAAGCCGCAAAAATAAATTATATTTTGCCTTCCGCGAACTGGGAAGAGTGGTGCGAACTGAATTTTTACTGAAATATATCGGTGATGTTGAGTTGCGCAAAACCATCAATGCTGCAACCAACAAAAGTTAAGAATTTAATCAGTTTATAAAATGGCTGTTTTTTGGTAATCAGGGTGTAATTGCCGAGAATGTACGCCATGAGCAACGCAAAGTTGTTAAATACAATCAGTTGGTTGCTAATTTAGCTATCTTACATAACGTTGAAGCAATGACGGGAGCATTGAAAAAAATGCAGGAAGAGGGCGTTCCGATCAATGAAGTATAATACTCCCCGAAAACTAGACCAAAAATTCGTAGCAAATAAGATAGAATAGCCCTTAAGAAAAGAGGTCTATCTAATGACAAAAGTTCGTAAACGTCACAATGCTGAATTTAAAAGCAAAGTTGCCATTGAAGCCATCAAAGAGCACAAGACAATCAACGAATTAACCGCAGAATATGGCGTGCATGCAACCCAAATCAGCAACTGGAAAAAGCAAGCCTTGGCTGTTATACCCAGTGCCTTTAACACCAAACAGCATGACAACGAACAAGCCCAGCAAGCCATCATCGATGAACTGCATCGGCAACTGGGGCAAGTCATTAGTGAACGAGACTGGCTTAAAAAAAAGTCCTCACAGCTCACTTAGAGTCTCGTAAACAACTGCTAGAGCCTGACAATAAAGATTTCAGTACCCGTAAGCAATGTGAACTACTGGGTATTAACCGCTCAAGCCTGTACTATCAGCCAATGCCCATCAGTGAGCTTGGTGTTACCTTGATGAACCTGCTTGACGAGCAATATACCAGAACCCCATTTTACGGGGTTAAACGCATGACAGCATATGTGAGACAATTAGGCTATAATGTCAATCACAAGCGAGTACGCAGACTATTACGGCAAATGGGACTCGATGCCATCTACCAGCATCCTAACACAAGTAAACCTAATCCTGAGCATCAAGTTTATCCCTATTTGCTTAGGAATGTGCCCATTATCCGCTGTAATCAGGTATGGAGTACGGACATCACTTACATCCCCCTGTCTAAAGGGTTTGTGTATTTGATGGCGGTGATTGATTGGTACAGCCGTTAC
>NZ_DALZSV010000059.1:0-13002 GCF_032014955.1 Moraxella sp. CTOTU47724 | reverse complement strand
CTTTTGCGGTTTTTTGGCTGTCAAATTTTTCACCACGACAAAATTTTAATTACTATTTAACTACGCTTAACTACTCCGAGGTCTTTATGTTACGAATCGTTGATGAAGCACTTACCTTTGATGATGTGCTGCTACTACCTGCTTATTCTGAAGTCTTGCCTAAGATGGTAGATTTAAAAACCCGTTTGACACGCGGTATTGAGCTAAACTTACCCATCGTATCTGCTGCGATGGATACTGTGACTGAATCGCAAATGGCGATTACCATTGCTCAGCTTGGCGGTATGGGTATTTTGCACAAAAACATGGACATTGATTTACAAGCCATGCAAGTACGCCGGGTGAAAAAATTTGAAGCCGGTACGGTTGTTGATCCTATCAGTGTATCACCCGATACCAGTGTGGGAGAACTGCTCCGTATCACCAAAGAAAACAAAATCAGCGGTGTGCCTGTGGTAGAAGGTAACCAAGTGGTCGGTATCGTCACTCACCGTGATATCCGTTTTGAAAACAACCTAAGCCAGCCTGTTCGCAATATCATGACCCCAAAAGAAAAATTGGTGACAGTCAAAGAAGGCGAGCCTACAGAGAATATCAAACGTTTGCTACACGAACACCGCATCGAAAAAGTGATTGTTGTGGACGACAATTTTCAATTAAAAGGCTTGATTACTGTCAATGATTTCACCAAAGCTGAAAACAACCCAAATGCTTGCCGCGATAGCAAAGGTCGCTTACGTGTTGGCGCGGCAGTAGGTACGGGGGCGGACACAGAAGCCCGCGTTGAAGCGCTCATCGCTGCCGATGTCGACGTGATTGTCGTAGATACCGCACATGGTCATTCAAAAGGCGTCATTGATCGCGTGGCTTGGGTGAAAAAGAACTATCCAAACATCCAAGTGATTGGCGGTAATATCGCCACTGCTGATGCGGCACTCGTGTTGCGTGATGCGGGTGCCGATGCGGTCAAAGTGGGTATCGGTCCGGGCTCTATCTGTACCACGCGTATCATCGCAGGTATCGGCGTGCCGCAAATTTCAGCGATTAGCAACGTGGCTGATGCGCTAAAAAATGATATTCCACTGATAGCCGATGGTGGTATCCGTTTTTCAGGCGATATGGCAAAAGCGTTAGCAGCGGGTGCCTCTTGTATCATGGTGGGTTCTTTACTTGCAGGTACCGAAGAAGCGCCAGGGGAAGTGGAGCTATTCCAAGGTCGCTACTACAAAGCCTACCGTGGTATGGGTTCGCTAGGTGCGATGTCAGGACAAAATGGTTCATCTGATCGTTATTTCCAAGACGCCAAAGAAGGGGTAGAAAAATTGGTACCTGAAGGTATCGAAGGTCGCGTCCCTTACAAAGGTCCAATGAATGGTATCATCAACCAATTAGCCGGTGGCTTACGTTCGTCAATGGGTTACACAGGCTGTGCCAATATTGAAGAAATGCGTAGCAAACCACAATTTGTGCGTGTGACTTCGGCCGGCATGAAAGAATCTCACGTACATGACGTACAAATCACCAAAGAAGCCCCTAATTACCGTGTAAACTAAGTGATAGGTTGATTGCGCTAAAACTGGGTTAACTACCCAGTTTTTTTATAGCCCAATTTATTGCCCAAAGTTTTTATAGCCTAAAGTAACGTGTTGCGCCATCACCCATAAAAACAAACAGATGTCGCAACATGCGTGAAATTTTGCTATGCTAAAATTTTATATTGTGATAACAACAATGGGCGATAAAGGAGAATTAAATGAGTTATTTTGGTACTGATGGTATTCGTGGTAAGTTTGGGGAATTTCCGATACATCCGCAGTTTTTAATCAAATTAGGCTATGCCACGGGTAAAGTGCTGCTAGCCAACCAAGCAGCCCCGAATGAAAATCATCGTCCCAATGTCGTCATTGGTAAAGATACACGGCTTTCTGGCTATGTTATTGAAGCCTGTCTGCAAGCAGGGTTTAACGCCGCAGGCGTAGATGTACATATGCTAGGCACTATTCCAACTCCTGCCATCGCGCATTTGACCCGAAGTTTTCACGCTGATGCGGGCGTAGTGATATCCGCATCCCACAATCCGTTTTATGACAACGGTATCAAATTTTTCTCCAATGAAGGCAAAAAGCTGTCAGATGACATTCAGCAAGCCATCAATGAAAAAATTGATGAAATCAAAGATATCAATGTCGTCATTGACACTCCAGAAGCGCTAGGCAAAAGTTATCGTGTGGAGGATGCCAAAGGTCGCTATATCGAGTTTTGTAAGGGCACTTTCCCCTACAACCTAAATTTAAATGCCCTAAAAATTGTCGTTGACTGTGCCAATGGCGCAGGATACAGCGTCGCACCCCGTGTATTACGTGAGTTAGGTGCTAGCGTAATTGCCATTGGCGATAAACCCGATGGCATTAATATCAACGACAATGTCGGCTCTACCCATCCGGCAAACTTGCAACAAGCGGTGCTTGACCATGATGCCCAAGTGGGTATTGCTTTAGATGGCGATGGCGACCGTATCATCATGGTCAACGAAAAAGGCGAGTTGGTTGATGGTGACGGCATCTTATATATTTTAGCCACCCAAGCAGAGCAACAAGTCGATGGCGTGGTAGGTACCTTGATGACCAACATGGGTCTGCAATTAGCGTTTGATAAAGCGGGCATTGCCTTTGAGCGCGCCAAAGTTGGCGACCGCTATGTCATGCAAGGGCTTGAGAAAAATCGCTGGGTACTGGGCGGTGAGTCATCGGGTCATATTTTAACGCTAGATAAAGCCAGTACGGGCGATGCCATTGTGGCAGGTCTACAAGTGCTTGCGGTGATGGCGCAGAGCAAACAATCATTATCAGAGCTGATGAAGGGTTATACCCAGCTCCCACAAAAATTGGTCAATGTCAGATTGGCGCAAAAACAAGATCCCTATACCTTCCCAGAATTGGCAAATGCGTTTAAAGCTGCCGAAGAAAAATTGACAGGACGGGGTCGTTTACTGATTCGTCAATCAGGTACAGAGCCATTAATTCGGGTGATGGTCGAAAGCGATGATGAGATTGAGTGCGATATGCTAGCCAATGAACTTGCTGAAAAAGTACGCCAAGTGATGGCGTAAAGTTGACATTTCATAAGGATAAAAAATGAGTATTGATTTTACCAGTCAACGATTATCGTATGAACAAGGCGAGCTTATCGAATCACACTTGCCGGAGCAGCCGTTTGGCTTGCTACAAACTTGGGTGCAGCAAGCGATTGATAGCAAGCAAGGAGAAGCGTATGCGTTTTCACTGGCGACTTGTGGACGTGATAGGCAGCCAAGTGTGCGCACTTTACTGATGCGTGAAATTATCCAATTGGATAACACGGGCATTGGCCTCGTGTTTTATACCAATTACGACAGTGCCAAAGGCTGTGATTTGGCGACCAACCCCAATGCTGAAGCATTATTTTTTTGGCCGAGCCTAGAAAGACAAATCCGTCTTACCGGCGCTGTGCAAAAAGTTAGCCGTGAACAATCCGCGCAGTATTTTCATAGCCGTCCCCGCGACAGCCAACTAGCTGCTTGGGTCAGCGAGCCACAAAGCAGCGTGGTTGCCAGCCGCGAGGTAATGGAAGACAAATTTGCCCAATTAACTGTGCAGTATGAGGGCAACCCAATCCCTTTACCAGAATTTTGGGGTGGCTATCTGCTGACGGTAGAGAAAATCGAATTTTGGCAGGGTAGAGCCAATCGTATGCACGACCGCATCGTCTATTCGCTAGATGGCGACCAATGGGTGATGGAACGTTTATTACCTTAAACTGCAAGCCATAAAAAAACACGGTATTTTAAACCGTGTTTTTTTATTTGATAAAAATTAGTTTTGCAGTGAACGTAGTAAACGTACAAATTCAATATACATCCATACCAGTGTTGATAAGATACCAACGCTTAAGACCCATTCATAGCTTTCATCCACCCCTGCGGCATAGGCTCGCTCAACACTGTCAAAATCTAATAACAAGCTCAGTGATGCAATCACAATCACCAGCAAGCTAAAACCAATAGCCACCACGCCACCGCTAAACAAATATGGCAGTGAGCTACCAAAGAGGCTAAACCCGATTTGTACCAGATACACCAGCATGATAGCAATCACAGCCGACATCATCACAGAACGAAATTTTTGGGTGACTTTAATCACGCCACTGCGATAAAGCGCTAGCATTACGGCAGCGGTTACAAAAGTTGCGACTAGAGCAGTCGGGGCAACCGTGGGAAACTTAATACTCGCAAACAGGGAAATCGCGCCAATCACGATGCCCTCTAAAATGGCATAGGGAATTGCCAATGTTTTAGCTATGTGGGGTTTTGAGATAATTACCATACTCAATACAAAAGCCACCAAGATACTGGCTAAAGCCGCTACACTAACAAAACCTGAAGTGACGCCAGTAGCTAAGCAATAGCCAAAAAATCCAACACCCGATAAGGTCGTCAAACCTAACAGAAAAGAGGTTTTTCGGATGACCCCTTTGACCGTCATCGGTGTCGTACTAACCGCAAGTTCAGCGCGAGATATAATCGGATTTGCCATAAAAATTTGCTCCCAAGCGTTAAAAAATTTCAAAATTTAGCTATATGTTAATTACCTTAAATTAGCAAATAGCAATGAGTTTGTATACATTAACTGCACAACGAAGGTTAGCAATTTTGTAATATAAAATACTGATTGGGCATAACGTGAGCCAGTAAGCTGTGATAAAATAGTTCAATCTTTATCAGTTAATTTTCTGCTATGACGTCCACACTTATTCCCAATCCTGCCTTTGGGCGTATCGGCATTATGGGTCGTGCCAACAAGCCAAGTGTCATTCAAAGTATCTACCAAATTTGTGACTTTTTTCATGAGCAAGGGTTGCCTTTATTAATTGACCATCAAACGGCACGGTTGCCGGCATTAGATTTTGCACGCCTAGGCGAGATTGCTACGATTGAGCGTAGTTTGCTCGGCGGTGCTTGTGATTTGGTCATTGTGGTCGGTGGTGATGGCTCGCTGCTACATGCGGCGCAAGTACTCGTCAAACACAAAGTGCCAGTAGTGGGGGTGAACCGCGGACGTTTAGGGTTTTTAACTGACATTTATCCTGATGATTTAAACGTAAAATTGACCAGTATTTTACAAGGTCATTATCAGCTTGAAGATCGATTCTTGCTAAAGATGGAAATCCGTCAAGGTGCACATGTGATTTATGAAGATATGGCGCTAAATGACATTGTGCTGCATGCAGGCAAGTCAGTGCATATGCTAGATTTTCATTTAAAAATTGATGGGCTTAATGTCTATCGTCAGCACAGTGATGGTCTGATTGCCTCCACACCGACGGGTTCCACCGCTTATGCGCTATCAGGTGGCGGGCCGATTATTCATCCTAGTATGGATGCCATTTGTCTGGTGCCCATGCATCCACATACCTTATCAAGCCGCCCGATTGTGGTCAGCGGCAACAGCGAAATCAAAATCCGCATCCATAAAGATAACCGCACCCAGCCGATGGTGAGTGCAGATGGGAAACCATCGGTGCCGCTTAACCAAAACCAGCGCTTAGTGATTCACAAGCATCCTAACAAACTCACGTTATTACACCCACCTGGGGTGGATTTTTTTGAAGCTTGCCGTACTAAACTGGGTTGGAATAGCTACGCTGAAGAATTTAGTATGGATAATTAAATAAAAAAGCCACCTGAATCATTCGGTGGCTTTTTTATGAAGAAATATATTAATTAATCAGCCCACTTGCCGAGCGTTTTGAGATAAATCCATCTGGGATTTGGTTGTGGTCTGCTTGCCAGCGCTGGAATGCCAATTTGGTATTGGTGCCTACGACGCCATCTGACCCTTTGGTATCATAACCCATTGCCGTCAAACGCTGTTGCAGTTGGCGTACTTCATAAGTAGCAAGTGGCTGCTCATAGCGTGGCCAAGATTGCTGTAAGCCTGGTTGACCGATAATGGCTTTGGCAAGTAAGCTTACCCCCATGGCATAATTCGAGGAGTTATTATAGACCTTAATCGCATCAAAATTTTTGGTTAATAAAATCGCAGGACCCTCTTTACCCGCAGGGAGCCACAATTCTGCCATCGCATCCATGGGCGCATTTGGGGTAATAAATTGAATGCCTAAATTTTGCCAGTCTGCCATGGTTTTTTTGGTACTAACCTGGCGATAATCAAAACCATTTGGTAATCGTACTTCATAGTACGAGCCCATGCCACGCTGCCAGCCGGCATTTTTGAGATAGCTTGCGGTAGAGGCTAACGCATCAGCGGTATGCCAAGGGTTACGATGACCATCACCATTGCCATCTACTGCTTCATCTAGCCAAGTTTTGGGAATAAATTGGGTATGTCCCATCCCACCTGCCCAAGAGCCGCGCAGTTGCGACCAATCAATATCACCACGCTCAAGCAGCGACAACAGCGCTAGTAGCTGATCCTCTGCAAAACTGCGGCGGCGACCATCATATGCCAGGGTCGCTAAACTATTAACCAGTGATGAGTTGCCTGTGCCTTGACCGTAAGAAGATTCCATGCCCCAAATGGCAGTCACAATAGAGGCCGGCACACCATACTGATTTTCAATGCGCTCAAGTAGCGCGCTTTGGCTGGCAAAATTGCGCTGACCGCCACTGACACGACCACTCGATGCGGCACCATCGATATATTCCCAAGGCATTTTGGCAAATTCAGGCTGTCCTTTATCCAGTGACACCACTTGCTCACTGTAGTTGGCGCTTGACAGCAAGCGTTCAACATCAGCACGGGGGTAACCTTTTTGCACAGCCCGTTCAATAAAATCCGATTTCCACTGATAAAAGCTGCTGTATTGATTGGTTGGAACAGTCACAGGTGGCACGGGCGTGACTTTAGGGGGTACTGTAATGACCACAGGGGCAGTCGGCAACGTACCTGGTAATTTTTGGGGTTGGGTCTGAACAGGGGCTGATGAACAAGCTGCCAACAATGCCGCTAAGCTGACAGGCAATGCCAGTTTTTGACCAGCAAAACGATGCGACAAGCAGAGCGATAAAGCGACGATAGACGACGAATATTTAACATACATAAAGCAATAACCTCAATTAATACAAGCCAAATGCGTACAAACATAACAACTGTGGTAAAAAAATTGAATATAGCACAAAAATAGGAAATTTTAATTGTTAAGGAATAATTGATATAAAAATACTACAAAAATTGCGGTAAAAGTATTTGCCAGATTTTGGCAGTTTTGCCAGCGTTTTTTGGAAAATAGGATTGATAATTGGTCAAAAAAGTTTATGATAATCGGTTTATAGTAGCTAATTTTGAGGAGTAACTATGCTAAAAGTCAATCAATATTTTGATGGCAATGTGGCATCAATCGGTTTTCAAACAGCCACCCTACCTGCGACCGTGGGTGTGATGAAAGTAGGCGAATACGAATTTGGCACAAGTCAATTTGAAACCATGACCGTCATTAGCGGGGCTATCTCAGCACTATTGCCAAACCAAACTGACTGGCAAACTTTTAAAGCCAATGAAACCTTTACTGTCGATGCCAACCAAAAATTCAAAGTCAAAATTGACGAAGAAACGGCTTATCTTTGCACCTACCAAGATAAATAATCAAGATAAATAAGTAATAAAAAAGCGATATCAAATCCATGATATCGCTTTTTTTTAGCCGAAAAATTTATTGAATATCGCCAAATTTTCCTGCATTAAAATCTAAGATGGCTTGACGGATTTCGGCTTGGCTATTCATCACAAAGGGTCCGTAACCCACCACCGGCTCATTAATCGGTTCACCACTCATCAGCAAGATTTTCGCTCCCGCTTTGCCCGCCGTTAAGCGTACAAAATCGTCGCCCGTCTCGCCACTTTCAATCTCAAAAGTGATTAATTGATTGGCGTGTGCTTGCTGGTCGTGATCGGCGTTGATGATAACATCGCCTTGCATCGACAATAACAACAAATTGTGAGTGCGAGAAATCGCGACTTCTATGGAGCGATTGGGTTCAATACTGATATCCCACAAGTTAATGGGGGTAAAAGTCGTGCCAATGCCGCGTGCCTTATTGTCACCCTGCTGAGGAGCTTGGGTATTGACAGTAGGGGTAAACTCCCCCGCAATTACCTTAATTTGTCCTGCATGCAGTCCTTCATCATCATGTAGACTGACCACAGGCATGTCATCATTGGCAAGATGTTGGTATTTGGCAGGCGTGGCTTTATCTTTGGCAGGTAGATTGACCCAAAGCTGTACCATGCTAAAATCACCGCCTGCTTGGCTAAATTCAGGGGAGTGAAATTCCTCATGAATCACGCCATTGCCTGCCGTCATCCATTGCACGTCACCTGTCTTAATCGTACCGCCACCGCCACTAGAATCACGGTGAGAGACTTCACCTGCATAGGCGATAGTTACCGTTTCAAACCCTTTATGCGGATGTTGTCCGACACCGCGCGGCGCTTGAGCATTGGGTTCAAAATACTGCGTTGCTGCATAGTCGAGCATTAAAAAAGGATCGGTGCGTTTATCACCCACCATGTGATTGAACATCGGGTTGACATGAAAACCATCACCCACCCAATGGGGGCGTGGGGCAGCATGGATTTTGTCGACTTGTCGGTAAGTTTTATTGCTATTTTGCTTGCTATTTTGCATGGCCATGATTTTTCTCCTTATTGATAGCTATAATATAGGAGCAAAAAGGCTATTTTCAAGTATAAATTACATTATATTGGTTATTGTAAATATTAACTAATATAAAAGATAAAAAAAGCAAGGTTAATTACCAACCTTGCCTTCATAGATTATTTAATGATTTTAATCATCAAGTTCTGACCAGCGCGCCATTTTTTCAAGTAGCAAATCATCAATCTCGTTGAGGCGTTCACTGGCTTGGGTAGCGGCTGCCATATCACTCACAAACCAGCTGCCATCGGCTAATTTGTCTTGAAGTTCAGCTTGCTCTTGCTCGAGTAGCGCGATTTCATCGGGGAGACTATCTAATTCACGCTGTTCTTTGTAGCTCAGTTTTTTCTTCACCGTATCAGTTTTTGGCGCATCAGTGTTAATCACTTCTTTGGGCTTTGCTGCTGTCTTTTCTGATTTGTCTGCTTTGGGTTTAATCGCTTGCTCACGGGATTTTTGCGTCAAATAGTCTTGATAGCCGCCCACATATTCTTTGACAATACCATTGCCATCACTATCTTCATCAAAAACCCAAGTTGATGTTACGACATTGTCCATAAAAGTACGGTCATGGCTAATCAGTAAGATGGTGCCATTAAAGCTATCGACGGCTTCTTCTAACAGCTCTAGGGTTGCCATATCTAAGTCGTTGGTCGGCTCATCAAGTACCAAGATATTTGCAGGTTTTAGTAGTTGTTTGGCTAGCAAAACGCGGTTACGCTCACCGCCTGACAAGGCTTTGACTGGCGTTCTTGCACGTTCTGGGGCAAATAAGAAATCTTGCAAATAGCCGATGATATGTTTCTTTTTACCCGCCACTTCTACAAAATCAGAACCTTCTGCGACGTTTTGTACCACGGTCGCTTCTAGATCAAGTTGGTCACGCAACTGGTCAAGAAAGGCGATTTGTAGATTAGTGCCTAATTTTACTGAGCCAGATTTGGTGATATCAGGCTGTGGAATATCCAAAATCGCATGAATGAGCGTGGATTTGCCGACACCATTTTTACCGATAATACCAATGCGGTCACCACGCATGATGCTGGTGGTAAAATCTTTCACCAAGGTTTTATCGCCATAACCTAGATTGAGATGTTTGACATTGGCAACCAATTTGCCGCTGTTGTCGCCATCGTTCATGCTGATATTAACTTGTCCGACTTGCTCACGGCGGGATTTACGTTCTTCACGCAGCGCCTTTAACGCGCGCACGCGACCTTCATTGCGGGTGCGGCGCGCTTTGATACCTTGACGAATCCACACTTCCTCTTCAGCCAGTTTTTTATCAAAATTGGCATTGGCTTTTTCTTCGGCACTCAGTTGTTGTTCTTTAAGCTCTTGGTAGCGGGCATAGCCTTTATTGACATTGCCTGCTTGCTTGGTGACGTCATAACTGCGTAGAATACCGCGATCAAGCTCGACAATGCGGGTGGCGATTTTGTCAATAAACGAGCGGTCATGCGAGATAAACAGCAGGGTTAATCCTTGCGCGTTTTGCAAAAATTGCTCAAGCCATTCGATACTTTCGACATCCAAATGGTTGGTCGGCTCGTCAAGTAGTAGCACATCAGGTTTGGTAATCAGCGCACGCGCAAGCAGTACACGGCGTTTGCGACCGCCCGATAATTCACTAATATCGGCGTCGCCGTCCAAGTTCATCATGGACAGCATGGTCTGTACTTCGCGGGTCAAGTCCCACCCATGGGCATCATCAATTTTATGCTGCAAATCTGACATCAATTCGCAGGCTTTCATGTCACCACTAGCGCATTTATCACTGGCTTGCTCGTAGGCCGTCAGCCAAGTTGCCACATCGCCTGCACCTGCCATAACGATGTCGCTGACTTTGCCCGACGTTTCTGGAATGTCTTGCTCGAGCATGGCAATTTTCAAATTGCCACTGATTTGGAATTCGCCACTGTCAGCCTTGACTTGACCGCTAATGACCTTAAACAAAGTTGATTTGCCTTCACCATTGCGCCCAATCAAACACACGCGTTCGCCTTGTTCGATATTAAAATCAATACCGTCCAAAATCGGTGCAATACCAAATGCCAAATGAATATCTCGTAAATGAATCAGTGCCATAACTTTCTCAAAGTTTAGTAAAAATGTTTGTATAATAGGAAAATGCGGCTATTGTAGCAGACTTTATGGCAAAAAATTGTGGGGAAATTTATGAGGCATTCTAAATGAGCGAAAAAGATAACCAAAAACAGGCAAGCGGTGACAATGGGTTGGTTAACATGGTAGAAAAATTAACCCAAGAATTGATTGATTTACAAACGCAACTGCTGTTTATGGAAGATACATTGGATAAACTTGATAATATCGTCACCGAGCAAAGCCAGTTGATTGCTGACCAACAACGGCAATTACAGCTACTTTATCAAAAATTGGAAACTCAAACGCAAGGCTCACAAATTCAGCCGTTTGATTTGTTAAGCGATAAACCGCCGCATTACTAATTTTATTGACAAAAATTGAAATTTTTATCAACATGGCAAGCGTTTTATGCGCTATAGACTGCCAATGCCCTAAATAGGAAAAAACTAATGGTAGCTAGTTGCATCTGACTATCAGCAACAACCTCGGCAAGAATTGACCGTGATACATATCAAACGCAAACTGCTTTATCAATGCTTTATCAAGGCGTGCCGTCAAAGATAGGCAAGGATGAGAGGTTAAATGAGTCATTTTTTTAAAGTAAATTTTGTACATGTATCTATAAATTTTCACCAGCATAGCAAATAAGTTTCACAAGTATTTCAAGCAAGCATAGTGCTGTGACCAAATAATCTGCTTTCATTTATTGTTAGGAATATCCTATATGAGTCATAATGAATCTTTAATCAGTGTTGCCGAAGAAACGTTACATGAAGCCAAAACAGTCATGTTTAATATGCTGTCCAAAGTGGTAGAAATCGGTGGTTCTGATTTATTTATCTCAGCGGATTTTCCACCCAGTATTAAATATCACGGGCTCATGAAGCCGCTCAATAAACAACCACTGACGGCTGAAAAAACCAAACTGTTTGCCTATAGTTTGATGAACCAAAAACAGCGCGAAGAATTTGCAACCAATCTTGAGTGTAACTTTGCGATTAATGTGCCCAATGTATCGCGATTTCGGGTTAATGTGTTTCAGCAGCAATTACAAGTCGGTATGGTGATTCGTACTATTACGGCAGAAATACCCAACTTTAAACAGCTGTTGCTACCTGAGCAGCTCAAAAAAATTATCATGGAAAAACGTGGGTTAGTGTTGGTCGTAGGGGGAACGGGGTCAGGTAAATCAACATCGCTGGCGGCAATGATTGACCATCGTAATGAAAACTCCGCAGGTCACATCATCACCGTCGAAGACCCAGTAGAATATGTGCACAAACACAAACAATCTATGATCACCCACCGTGAAGTAGGCGTGGATAGTCATTCATGGCATAACGCACTCAAAAACACCTTGCGCCAAGCGCCTGATGTGATTTTGATTGGTGAAATTCGTGATACTGAAACCATGGAAAACGCCATTGCATTTGCTGAAACAGGTCACTTATGTTTAGGCACTTTGCATGCCAATAATGCCAACCAAACCTTAGATCGTATTATCAACTTTTTTCCAGAGGAGCGTCGTAACCAATTGCTGATGGACTTGTCATCGAATATGAAAGCTATCATTTCGCAGCGTTTGATTCGTACAGAAGATGGTAAAGGTCGTCGGGCAGCGGTAGAAATTATGCTTAATACCCCATTGATGGCGGATTTGATATTAAAGGGTAATTTTCATGAAATTAAAGCGCTGATGACCAAATCTCGGGAATTGGGTATGCAAACCTTTGACCAAGCCTTATTTGATCTATACGATGAAGGCGCCATCTCGTATGATGAAGCAATTCGCAATGCCGACTCTGCCAACGAATTGCGGTTGCAAATCAAACTTAAAAGCCGACGTGGTGAAGGTGGCACGCAAAGTACAAGTGAGTTAAAGCTCTAATAAAAAAACACCCTGTGACTAAACAAGTAACACAGGGCGTTTTAATCAGCTATCTGAACAACTAGAGTCAATTAATAATCAATTACTCATTACTAATCACTTAAAAAATAACAGTTACTCATTCAACTCGCGAGTGGGCAATACATCTTTAATGGCGTCACGTAAATCATGCATCGCTTTGACTGTGGTATCCCAATCGATACAGCCATCGGTAATGGACTTGCCATATTCAAGCTGGCTTAAATCCGCGGTCAAATCTTGACGACCGCCTTTGAGATGACTTTCAACCATCATCC
>NZ_DALZSV010000058.1:0-13019 GCF_032014955.1 Moraxella sp. CTOTU47724 | reverse complement strand
GTAGTCTAAATATAGGCTACTACTTTAGCATAATGAACCACCCAACTTATCCCCTTTGGCATGATGTTTTTGGCAAGCCGAGAGGGATACAATAAAAAAATGACAAATACCTAAATTTATGCTCGCCCCACTGATGCGGTCAGCTATAAATTAGGCAACCCATAAGGAATTTTTTATGAAAATTCGCTCACAAGTCGGCATGGTGCTAAACCTTGATAAATGTATCGGTTGTCACACCTGCTCTGTCACCTGTAAAAACGTCTGGACCAGTCGTGAAGGCATGGAATACGCATGGTTTAACAATGTCGAATCCAAACCTGGTATCGGCTACCCCAAAGAATGGGAAAACCAAGCCAAATGGAAAGGTGGCTGGATTCGCAACGCTGACGGCTCAATCAACCCAAAAATCGGGGGCAAATTCCGCATTCTCGCCAATATCTTTGCCAACCCAGATTTGCCAAGTATTGACGACTACTACGAACCGTTTGACTTCGATTACCAACACCTACACACTGCCCCGATTAGCGAACACCAACCGATTGCTCGCCCACGCTCACTGATTACAGGCAAGCGGATGCAAAAAATCGAATGGGGTCCCAACTGGGAAGAAATTCTTGGTTCGGAATTTGCCAAACGCCGTTTGGACAAAAACTTTGACAACGTCCAAGCCGATATCTACGGTCAATACGAAAACACCTTTATGATGTACCTACCACGCCTGTGCGAGCATTGCTTGAACCCTGCGTGTGTTGCCTCGTGTCCAAGTGGAGCGATTTATAAACGTGAAGAAGACGGCATTGTGCTGATTGACCAAGAAAAATGTCGTGGCTGGCGGATGTGTATTTCGGGCTGTCCTTACAAAAAAATCTACTACAACTGGAAGTCGGGCAAATCCGAAAAATGTATCTTCTGTTACCCTCGTATCGAAAGCGGTATGCCAACCGTGTGTTCCGAAACCTGCGTAGGGCGGATTCGCTATCTAGGCGTGCTATTGTATGATGCCGACAAAATCAAAGAAGTCGCTGGTATCGCCAACGAAAAAGACCTTTACCAAGCCCAACTTGACATTTTCCTTGACCCAAATGACCCTGCGGTCATCGCCCAAGCCCTAAAAGACGGCGTGGATATGTCGGTCATCGAATCCGCTCAAAAATCGCCTGTGTATAAACTGGCAATGGACTGGAAATTGGCATTGCCATTGCACCCAGAATACCGCACCTTGCCAATGGTTTGGTATGTGCCACCACTATCGCCGATTCAAAACGCCGCCGAAGCAGGCACAGTCGGTATGGACGGCTTGATTCCAGATGTCGATAGCTTGCGTATTCCTGTCAAATACCTTGCCAATATGCTGACCGCAGGCGATGAAGCCCCTGTCAAATTGGCACTCAAACGCTTACTTGCCATGCGTAGCTACAAACGCTCACAACTGGTCGATAAAGTTGATGCCCAAAGCGTGCTAGATAGCGTAGGTCTGAGCAAACACCAAGTCGAAGAAATGTACCGCTACCTTGCGATTGCCAATTACGAAGACCGTTTTGTCATCCCAACCGCTCACCGTGAAGAAGCCCTAAGCGATGCGTTTGCCGAGCGTGGTGGCTGTGGCTTTACCTTTGGCAATGAATGCAACGGTGACAGCGATTACAGTATGTTTGGCAATAAAAAAACCAGTCGCCGTGACATGATTGACACCGTGCAAACTTGGGAGAACTGATATGAGTGACGCTACCCCAACGGTTGAAAACACCAATATTGAGCAAACCAATATTCAGAGCAACAGCCATGATATGAAACTGTTAAAAGTGATTAGTTTGCTCATGGATTATCCCAGTCACGAACTGTTTGCCGATGACACGTTAGACGTTTGCAAAGACTTGGTAAAAAATTCACGCTTGATTAGCCCAGCAGTGCGAGGCGAAATCGCAGACTTGATTGACAGTTTGACAAATTTGGGTGAATTAGAAGCCCAAGCCCGCTATGACAGCCTATTTGAACGTGGTCGCACCTTGTCGCTATGGCTGTTTGAACATGTTCATGGTGAAAGCCGTGACCGTGGTCAAGCCATGGTCGATTTAATGGCTCAATACGAGCAAGCAGGATTTGCTATTGATGCCAAAGAATTGCCAGATTACATTCCGATGTACCTTGAGTTTTTGGCATACCAAGCCGTAGCCACAGGTGACGAAATGCAAGTCCGCATGGACATTGCCGATGTCAGCCATATTTTGGCAGTGCTTGGGGCAAGACTTATTGATAAACAAAGTGAGTACGCCAGCTTATTTAAGGCATTATTGCAAGTCGCAGGACAGCCGTTAAGCTTGATTGATGACGAGCTTGCCAATATGAATAAATCCGAAGCGGTCAAACTTGCCGAAGACAGCCTTGAAGCCATTGACAGCGAATGGGAAGAAGAAATGGTTGATTTCTTGGGAGCCGAGCAAGAAAACTGCCCGAGCAATCAAACCAAGCAACATATCGCTAAAACCCTAGCGACCCAAGCCCAAAATAACGTCGATGTGCCGGTTCACTGGGTTGATTTTGCCACAACTGCTCAGACATCTAAATCCGCTGATATACCCTTAAAAAATCCATCTGCCTTGAGCCATAACTTACAAGGAGAGCCATTATGAACGTTGTACCGCCAAGCTATGAAGCCCTAGCCAATCTAAACTGGCTACAAGTATTTTTATTCGGGATTTATCCTTATATTGCCCTTGTTGTAGCTATCTTAGGGAGTTGGGCACGTTTTGACTTGTCACAATATTCTTGGAAAACCAGCTCTTCTCAAATGCTACAGCCCAAATATATGCGTGTGGGTAGCAACTTATTTCATATTGGTATCATTACGGTGTTGCTTGGGCATCTGTTTGGGATGTTGACCCCGCATTTTATTTATGAAAACTTTATCAGTGCGGCTCACAAGCAGATTTTAGCAGTGGTTGTTGGGGGCATCGCGGGGGTGGTGTGTTGGTTTGGTATGGTGTTGTTGATGATTCGCCGTTTTACTGACCCACGCATCTCGAACACCTCAACGTTTAGCGATAAATTGGTACTGATTCTGTTGTTTATTCAGCTTAATCTAGGGTTATTATCGATTTTTACGTCGATGAAACACCTTGACGGGGCGACCATGATGAACTTGGCAGGTTGGGCACAGGATATTACTATGTTACGTCCTTGGCAAGCAGCCGCACGTATTAATCAGGCAGATTTGATTTATCAAATCCATATGGCGTTAGGGATTACCTTGGTGATGATTTTCCCTTTTACCCGTTTGATTCATATTGTGTCTGCACCGATTTGGTATCTTGGCAGACGCTATCAAATCGTGCGTCAAAAAACGGCTCAATAATCTAAATGTTATGATACGGATGTAGGGGCACCATGCTTATGCCCCACTATAGTAATTTAAAAAACTGATTTATTTTCCCAGTTTCCACGGATAGAACACTCCAGCCGTCTATTCGTGGTTTTTTTTCGTCTTTAATGACATTAAATGACCAAATTCATATCAACATTATAGCCACTATATTTCAATTCTTTTACTAAATTCAATTTCCAATCGCCTGTTGTGGGAATATAAACTACTCCTGAAATATCATTCGGTTTTTCAACATTGCCTTTAACTAAGGCAGCAACGTTCTTTCTACCAATTTTGGCAATTAAATATCCATGTTCAAAAACTACGTTTTGCCTTGCTCTTGGTTGAAGATTATCCTTATGCATTATATCGTTTCCAACATCACAAGGTGTATATAAAACTACTCCAAAGCCAACATCTGTATTTCTATCAATTTTTTCAATGATAGTATCTCCAGAATTTGGTTGTTCATGTAAAATGATAGGTTCAAGTTTCAATCTTTCTATAAAACGAGCAACTTCATTTTTTAACGCATCATCATGACCATGTACAATAAAAACTTTATTATTTTTTGGGCTTGGTTGGTTTAATTTCTTAATAGGAGTTTCAAGAGGTTGAATTCTTCGACAAGTCATCAAAGCACCTAGAATAAAGCTCTTTTGTTTTTCAAAAGTATCTTCATAATTACCATCTAATTGAACTTTATCTAATTGTTCAAACGCTCTCCAAGGTGAACTGTCTCTACCAAAATTAGTTAAAATAACATCCTCGCATTCGGCAATCCATGCAAGCATCTGAGGAGTTGGACGTGAATAAACACCATGATTTGTTCGATAGTTATTTTTTTCAAAACTGTGAATATCAGCCTCTTCAATTAGCTCTTCGACCTTGTCTAATATATTCATATTTTTCCTTAAAACAATGCACTAAAGTTTCTTAAATATAGATTGAAATTCTAACTTGTAATGCTAAAGCGGTATAGTAAAAAACGACAATACCATCAATAATAATAATAAATTTTAACCTATATGATCTAAGGGTAGCTTATGAGCGTTTCAACTTTCGACCCAAAAAACAACCAAATCAACCAAGCCAACTCTGAACAAGACGATAATATCCGTATCATGCCAACCTCAGATGACCTCAAACGCCCCCACAGCGAAAAAGAACTCATCGAAGAGGCACTAGCTGAGGCGAAACGCCCCGATAATCTAATCGCCAGTAGTCGCCAACAAATCCCCAATATCAGCGTCAATGGCGTGGTCATCGACCCCACCGCCATCGCCCAAGAAGTGCAATATCACCCAGCCAACAGCCAAGACGAGGCGTTATTTTTATCCGCCCAAGCCCTGGTCATCCGAGAACTCCTCAAGCAAGCCGTGTATGCCGACCCCACATTGGGCAAATCCGCTTGGCAAGCCGATGAAGAAACCGCCATCAGCGACTTGATTGATAAAAACGTCCAACCCACCATACCCAATGAAGATAGCTGTCGCCAGTTATTCGATAGCAACCCACAACGCTACGTCACTCCACCGCTGTTGACGGTACGCCATATTTTATTGGCTTCGCCACCCGATGCAGGGGAAGAGCGTATCGAGCTAAAAAAACAAGCGACAAACCTAATTGAAACCCTGCAAAACAGTCAAAATCGGGACGCTGACTTTATCCAATTCGCCCAACAATACTCATTGTGTCCCTCAAAAGACAACGGCGGTGATTTGGGCGAAATCGTCAAAGGCGAAACCGTACCAGAGTTCGAGCAAGCGGTGTTTGGTTTGCCTGTCGGCGTGTCGGTCAATCCCATCGAAACTCGCTATGGCGTGCATATTGTTGAGGTGTTAAGCCGTGAAGACGGTCAAGCCTTGAGTTTTGAGCAAGCCATGCCGATGATTGCCAATGAATTGATCCAACAATCGTTTCATCATGGTTTGACGGACTTTTTGTTCAAACTTAGCCATAATGCTGATATTCAAGGCATGAATTTGCAAATGAATGAAGAAAATGTGTATCGTGGGTGACAAAAGTTTTAAAAAACCCACAGCTTGTAGGGTGGGTTAGTCGTATTTTTTGGCGTAACCTACCAGACTAAATGATTGATTTTATGATTAAATTGGTGGGTAACGCTTTGCTAACCCGCCCTACTTATTTGAATGTATTAGAGATGAAGTATGATATCCGTCCAAGATTTAAAATCCGCCATTACCGAACGTTGCCAACAATATTTAGCCGAACATCCGCTCAATCAGCGAGCGACCCAAACGCTACCACTATTGCAAGCCAAAAATCATATTTTGGCACAAGACATCACCGCCAGTTTTGACATTCCACGCCAAAACCTATCCGCAATGGACGGTTATGCCTTTGCCAAGGGTAGCGAGCTTGCCGAACGCACCGCTCTGACTATCGTGGGTGAATCGGTCGCAGGCAAGGCATTTGACGGTACATTGAAAGCAGGGCAAGGCGTGCGGATTTTTACAGGGGCGGTCGTGCCGAGCGATTGCGACACCGTGGTGATGCAGGAAAATACCAATTTTAACGATATTAAAGATAGCATTGATAAAACCCAGCGCTATGCCATTACGCTAACTAAAACCGCCACAGTCAGCTCAAATATCCGCTATCAAGGCGAAGAAGTGCAAACAGGCGAAACCGTCCTAACCATTGGCAAACGCCTGAATCCCACTGATATCAGCCTATTGGCAAATCTAGGCGTGGCTCAAGTGTCGGTATTTTCCCCTTTGACCGTGGGTATCATCGCCACGGGGGATGAGTTGGTACAAATCGGCGAGCCACTCACCCATTTGGCAAAGATTTATAATTCCAATACCCCAACGCTGAAATCCTTGCTCCATGAATTGCCCATTATTATCAAAGATTATGGCATTGTTGCCGATACGCTTGAGGCGACTCGAAACACGGTACAGCAAGCAATTAGCGAATGTGATTTGATTATCTCAACTGCAGGGGTATCGGTGGGCGATTATGACTTTTTAACCACGGTGATTGATGATTTGGGGCAAATTAACCATTATAAAGTGGCGATGAAACCCGGAAAGCCGTTTGTGTTTGGAGAGTTTAAAAAAGCCGAAAAAACCGTTTTGTATTTTGGTTTACCCGGAAATCCGTTATCGACGGTGGTCGGTTGTTTGCAGTTTGTCAAACCTGCGTTATGGCGACTGTCAGCGGTCAATAAAATGGATCTGCCAAAGCCATTACGGTTACAAGCCAAAACCACCCATAACATCAAAAAAGCGGTTGGCAGACAGGATTATCAACGAGCGATTGTTGCCCAAGACGATGAGGGGAATTTAAGCGTCACGCCCTTATCCGCTCAAGATTCGCACCGTATCAAGCAGTTAAGCCAAGCGAATTGTTTGTTGGTATTACCGCAAGACAATGCAGGGGTGACGGCAGGTGAATGGGTGACGATTGAGCCTTTTAGTTGGAACTTTCAATAATTTTAATTTTTAAAACTGTTAAAAATACACTACATTGGTGAAATGATTTTGGATATCAATAAATTTTCCATCTTTCAAAACAATAGTAGGTGGGAAAAAATTGATATCTTTAAATTCATTAATAGCTTCGTCTATAGAGATAATTTCAGGATTTCTAAATTTGAAAAAACTTAACTCTCTTAAATGCTCATGAAATATCTCATCAACGAATTTAAATTTATTAATTTCTTTTTGGTCAAAGTCATCAGAGTTTTCTAAATAATTTACAAAATCCGAAAACAAAGTTTCTATAATGGCATATTGTGCATTATCAATATATTGGGGTTTTTCCATTCTGACTACATCACTCCAGTCATCATAGGTAAATAAAAAACCTTGTGAACTCTGTTGTAATATATTGTCGTAATTTTTACCAAGCATAAGCTCTTTTACTGATTGAAAAGTATTAAGCATTTCTGACTTAATCAAAGGATGTAATTTTTTCCTAGTTGTTGGTTTTTGGCTTGATAATTAATGATTAGATTATACAAAATTCCTTTAAATCTTAATACCGTCTTTATCTGTACCGCTAAAGTAGTAGTTTGCGTTACTAATGGTGAATGGTATTCTTACTAAAAACTTGTTACAGTAAAATTTCAGCCATTACCGAGGCAACGCCTAAAGCTCACCATGAAAACCATCACCACCCACCCAATGCCTGTAGGCTCAAGCCCTACCGCTCATCGTTATGCCCCCAAATCAACGCTGGTGGACGGTTTTCATAGACAACTCAATTACTTGCGCCTGTCAGTCACCGATTTTTGTAACTTCCGCTGTGACTATTGTTTGCCAAACGGCTATACCGCCAACGGTGGCAAACGCCCCGATAATGAACTTTCCCTGAATGAAATCAATACCTTAGTACAAGGCTTTGCCGAATTGGGTACAAGCAAAATCCGCTTAACAGGCGGTGAGCCGTCCATTCGCTCTGACCTTACCGATATCATCGCTTTGACCAAAGGTCACGGCATTGCCACGGTGGCGGTGAGTTCTAACGGCTATAAACTCGGCAAACACCTATCCGCTTGGCACACCGCAGGGCTAAACCAGCTTAATCTTAGCATTGATAGCTTTGACCCCATGTTGTTTAAACAAATCACAGGCTTTAATATGTTGCCGACTTTATTAGGTGATATTGATACACTACTCGACAGCACCGATATTCGCCTAAAAATCAATGGCATACTCAAAGCCGATACCGCTTTTGACAATTTATTATCCGCCCTAGACTATGCCAAAACTCGCCCTGTGACCTACCGCTTTATTGAGTTTATGCAGACTTCGGACAATGGCAAGCTGTTTTTTGCCGAGCATACCAATGTCAGCCGAATCCGTGATTATCTACTGGAGCGTGGCTGGGTGGCACAGGTGCGAGCCAGTGATGCAGGACCTGCGACCGAGTATCGCCATGACGATTATGTCGGCAAAATCGGCATTATCGAGCCGTATGCCACGCATTTTTGTGATTCGTGCAATCGCTTGCGAGTGAGCAGTCAAGGCAAGGTGCATTTGTGTTTGTTTGATAAGGCAAGCTATGATGTGCGTGAGTTTTTGGCGAGTGGCGATGTGACGGGGCTAAAAAGAGCGGTGCAAAATCTAATGCCGATTAAGCCAGAACATCACCATTTACATGAACAAAATAGTGGGTTGATGAATAATCTTTCTATGATTGGTGGTTAAAAAGGCAATCTTGATAGCGAAACAGTCGATAAATGGCTTGCGATTGATTGTTTAGAAGATAGTTGGAAAAAAGTGCTTGCCAAAAAACGCTTGTCGAGCGACTAACACCAAATCCAAAAAAAAGACAGGGCGTAAGCCTTACGCCCCTACAGCTAACAACAAGGAACTCAAAATGACGAAACCTGCCAAACCTTTTATCCCGCTAAATATCGCTGTACTCACCGTATCCGACACACGCACGCTAGACGAAGATACCTCTGGTAAATACCTAGCCGATAGCCTAGTCGAGGCAGGTCACACCCTTGCCGAACGTGCCTTAACGACAGACTGTATTTACCAAATCCGTGCCATGGTCAGCAAATGGATAGCCGACCCCAATGTCCATGCAGTCATCACCACAGGCGGTACAGGGTTTTATGTCCGTGACAGTATGCCAGAGGCGGTGTCGCCTTTGTTTGATAAAGAAGTGCAGGGCTTTGGCGAAATGTTCCGTGCCTTGTCAAAAGACGAAATCGGTATGTCCACGCTCCAATCTCGTGCGGTGGCAGGTATGGCGAATAATACAGCGATTTTCTGTTTACCAGGGTCAACTGGTGCGTGTCGCACTGGTTGGGAAGGGATTTTAAAAGACCAACTCGACAACCGCACTCGTCCGTGTAATTTTGTGCCACATTTAATGCGTGTTAATCCAACTCATGATTGATTTGGCAGGAATTGTGATTTTGGCAGGGGGCGAATCTACTCGAATGGGTTCGCCAAAAGCCCTGTTAACATTGCCAAACGGTGAAACCTTGCTAGAGTGGCATATCGATCATGCTAAATCTTTAAGTACGCAATTAAGGCATGAAACAAATTTAAAAGTGCCAGTGATGATAGCGGATAATGGCAAAAATTTTTATCACCCAAGCTATTTGGAAAAAGGCAAAGTGATTGTGATTGCTGACGAATTGCCAAGCGATGACAACGGTAAAGGAGCAGGGGCATTATCTGCGATTGCCAATGCAATGTTGCAAGTGGTTTATCCTGAAGATTATTTAATGGTGATTAGCTGTGATTGTTTGATTGGTGCAAATCAGCTTTATCATCAGTTGTTTGATAGAGCAACTAATAAACATGAAGATGTTATTTATCTAAAGGGTGAAAAAGATTACCCACTATTAGGGCTATATCGCACTGATTTATTGCTTGAGCTTTATGACTATTTAGATAAGGGCAATCGGTCGGTGATGAAGTTTTTGGTGGATAAAACGGTAAAAATGGTTGATTTGCCGAATGATTGGGGGAAATTGGCAAATTTTAATACATTAGATGAGTTTAATATAGCTTTAAAGTTTTCAAAGATAACTAATTTTTAAAAGGATTCTATAATGAGAATACATAGTTTAAGAGTAAAAAATTTTAGAGGTTATAGAGATGAAATAGAAGTAAAGTTTGAAGATTTAACTTCATTCGTAGGAAAAAATGATATTGGTAAATCAACGATTCTTGAAGCTTTAGATATTTTTTTTAATTGTGGAAAAGGTGTTATTAAACTTGATAAGGATGATGTTAATAAGGAAGCTCTGGCTAATCAAGACGATGAGATTCGGATTTCAGTATGTTTTGAAAATTTACCACAACAAATTGTGATTGATTCTTCCAATACGACAAACCTAGTTGATGAATATTTATTGAACTCTGAAGATAGATTAGAAATTATAAAAAAATATAAAAATGCTGGTGCTGAGAAAATATATATAAAGTGTTTTCATCCTACAAACCCCCTTTGCTGTGACTTATTATCAAAAAAAGATAATGAGTTAAAAGGCATTATTGAATCAAATGATATTGAATGTGAAAATAAAAGAAAAAATGCTGTTATGAGAAAAGCTATTTGGGATTTTTATAGTGATTCATTAAACAGGCAAGATGTCGAAATTGATATTTCGAAATCTGATGTAGCAAAATCAATTTGGTCAAAATTGGAACACTACTTACCAATGTATTCTTTATTTCAATCTGATAGAAAGAATAGCGATGGTGACAGCGAGATACAAGACCCACTGAAAGAGGCTGTAAAAATAATTATGGGTGACACGGCAATTCAACAAAAACTTGATGAAGTTGCAGTTGAGGTAAGCAGTAAGCTTAATGAAGTTTCACAAAGAACATTGCAGAAACTACAAGAAATAAATCCAGAAATTGCCAATAATTTAAACCCAGTAATTCCTTCAACAAATAATTTAAAATGGGTAGATGTTTTTAAAAATGTATCAATATCAAGTGATGAAGATATTCCTATCAATAAAAGAGGAAGCGGTATTAAAAGACTTATCTTATTAAGTTTTTTTAGAGCAGAAGCTGAAAAAAGAAGGACTGAAAATAATTTACCAAGTGTAATTTACGCTATTGAAGAGCCAGAAACTTCTCAACATACCGAACATCAAAAGCTGTTAGTTAAGGCGTTTAAAGATTTATCTAATGAAAATAATACTCAAATTCTATTAACAACTCATAGTGCTAATATTGTCAAACAATTAGATTTTGCTCATTTAAGGCTAATTAGAATAGACAATATTTGTAAAACTGTTGAAAGAGTTTTACCTGCTCAATTATCTTATCCATCTTTAAATGAAGTAAATTATATAGCGTTTGGAGAAATTACCGAAGAATACCATAATGAACTTTATGGAAAAATTGAAATGAATAGTCAGTTATCCATCTTCAAACAATCGCAACCAACCGTACCATATAACAAAGTATTAAGAAATGGGCAAATTATAGTTGAACAAATATGTTTAACAGAGTTTATAAGACATCAAATTCACCATCCTGAAAATACAAATAATACTAGATTTACTCATCAAGATTTAAAAGATTCAATTGAACTTATGCGTAATTTTATAATTGCAAACCCTTAAGAGTTGTTATGAATAATTTAACTCATCTAGACACAAACGGCGATATATCAATGGTCGATGTATCCACCAAAACCGCCACCACACGTACCGCCACCGCCACAGGGCAAGTCATATTCCCTGCCGACATCTACACCGCCATCAAAAACGCAGACGGCATGACCAAAAAAGGCTCAATCACCCAAACTGCCCATATCGCAGGGGTAATGGCAAGCAAACGCACCCATGAACTTATTCCACTTTGCCACCAAATACCGCTAGACGGTGTCAAAATCAGCTTTGACTATGGCGACAGCCACCACGCCATCACCGTGACCGCCACCGCCAAAGTCAATCACAAAACAGGCGTAGAAATGGAGGCTTTAACCGCTGTGTCAGTCGCCTGCCTTACTATCTACGACATGAGCAAAGCCCTATCGCATGACATCGTCATCAGCGATATCAAACTATTAACCAAAACTGGGGGGAAGTCAGACTATGCCAACCAATAATGTGCAAACTAATGATACGCCAACCAATAAGCAAATTGAGGTTTTATATTTCGCCAGTCTTGCCGAACAAGCAGGTAAGGACGAAGAACGCCTAAGTTTTGACGGCGATAGCTTGGTCGCCTTGTATCAGCAATTAACCGAGCGTTACAACTTTCGCCTTGCTCAACACAAAATTGCCGTGGCGATAAACCATGAAATTACCGATTGGGATACCCCCATTCAACAGGGCGATATTGTCGCTTTTATTCCGCCTGTGGCAGGGGGGTAGGTTTAATTTGGACAAACCCTACCCCAACCCTCCCCTGATAAGGGGGAGTTAGAGGGGGTCTAATAGATTAAAAATTAACATTGTCTATTTATTCCACCTAAAAATAACCTAGAGAACACCATGAGTTCATTACATAAAGGTTCATCCATTATCAGTATTAGCGGAAATGAAGCCTACGACATCGCTATCCAACAAGGCTTTGCCCTACTCGATAAACCCATTAACGATAGACGACTAAAACTCGCCCTACTCAATGACCAAAGCGGTGCATTAGCCACCTTTGAGGGTTGGGTACGCAACCATAATAACGCTCGCCCAGTCACCAAGCTGACCTATTACGGCTACGAAAAACTGGCAATTAACCAAGGTGAAAAACTTATCACACAAGCCAAACAGCAGTTTGACATCATCAATGCGGTGGCGATTCATCGGATTGGTGACTTGGCAATCGGTGACATGGCGGTATGGATTGGCGTGACGGCTCACCACCGCTACCCTGCGTTTGATGCGTGCCGTTGGTTACTCGATGCCATCAAAGCGGATATCCCTGTGTGGAAACAGGAATTTTATGCCGACAGTGAAGAAAGTTTGTGGTTGAGTAATAATGGTTAGAAAGGATAAATAAAAAAGATGCCCACCGCTATTTTAAGTGTTTTATTCTTTTTATCCGCTTTGTTATATTCATCCGTTGGGCATGGCGGTGCATCTGGCTATTTGGCGGTCATGGGAATTGTCGGCGTCGAGCCTGCGATGATGAAACCGACGGCATTGTGCTTAAATATCCTCGTGTCTGCAATTGCGTTTTGGCGGTTTTATAGTGGC
>NZ_DALZSV010000057.1:0-13705 GCF_032014955.1 Moraxella sp. CTOTU47724 | reverse complement strand
CCAATTCTATCTTAATTTTATGATTATTTGGTCTAGACATTGGGGAGTACCTTAATATGTTGCATATAAATAATTATAGAAGGGGTCAGCACAGAATTCGGAGAAAATAGTACGCTAAGGAATTTTGTTTATTAATAAGTTTATTAAAATCAAAGACTTATTTTTTACCCTTTGCCTTTTTAATAGAGATGAATAATATGCAATTTAATTAAGAGTATTTTCATAAATTTATTAAACAACAAACACATAAAATTCAATAAATGTACCTAGCGTACAATATGAACCGAATTCCGTGCTGACCCCTTTTACCGTCAGGCTGCCTGACATAATCTACCAAGTGTTTTTCTCCGTTCTTGACAGCAGAGATCAGTTGTTCCAATGATGAGTTTTACCTATCACAGTAATTTAAATACTAAACAAATGTACTTACCACCCTATATGGTCCGTTTTCTGTGCTGACCCCAAAGAAAGCTAAATCAAAGGCTTTAAAGTGATTTTCCAGCTTTTTAGGAAAGTTACAACTTCGCCTAAATGCTCGCCTTACTCGATGTCTGATAGTGCAATTATTACCTTCAATGCCTTTTGCAGTCTTTGTATTTATAGTTTCGCTTACCATAGCTTTTGAAACCATTTTTCTTTATACTGTCACTTAGACAGGCTGGGCATTTGATGTATAGTGTCATTTGCATTTCACTATTTATCAATTTCTCAGCCTGTTTTTTCCAGCCTACTTTTTGAACCACCACCCGGATATAAATGTAGCTATGAATAAAACAACTTTTAAAATATCGAAGATGGACTGCCCTTCGGAGGAAAACCTAATCCGAATGAAATTAGAGGGCCACTCGAATATTGAACATCTTGAGTTCGACATTCCTAACCGTCAATTAACTGTGTTTCATCATGACAATATAGAAGGGATAGAGACTGCTATTCATGACCTAAAATTAGGAGACACCTTACTCTCGACCGAAACCATTGACCCCTCTGATCCCAACAATAATTTTAAAGTTGATGCTGACTCTAGTCACAAAAAAGATGCTGAGCAAAGAAAGCTACTATGGATAGTGCTGGTCATTAACTTTGCTTTCTTTATTATTGAAATGAGCACGGGACTGATTTCTCGTTCGATGGGGTTGGTCGCCGACAGCTTAGATATGTTAGCAGATAGCTTCGTGTATGGAATTAGCTTATTTGCGGTCGGTGGAACGGTCATTAAGAAAAAACGGATTGCTAGAGTTGCCGGATATTTTCAAATTACGCTGGCGATTCTTGGTTTTTTAGAAGTACTAAGACGTTTCTTTGGCAATGAGCAGTTACCTGACTTTTCTACCATGATAGTCATATCGATTCTTGCGCTAATTGCAAACTCGATTTGCCTCTATTTACTACAAAAATCGAAAAGCAAAGAAGAAGCCCATATGCAAGCCAGTACGATTTTCACTTCAAACGATGTGATTATCAATTTAGGGGTAATTGTTGCAGGGATTTTGGTTAATTGGTTACACTCTAGTACGCCTGATTTGATTATTGGTAGCATCGTATTTGCTTTAGTTATTCAGGGCGCCTTTAGAATATTGAAGTTGAGTAAGTAGCCAAGCCTAATAACTGAAGCAAATAGCTCAAGTAAGTAGCTTAATTAAACCGCTAAGTGTAAAGTAACTGGGTTTGAAGCAAATAAACATCATAAGGATATGAGACCTCAAGCAATGATTGAACAAACTTTAAATCTAGTCACCACCAAAGACCATCAGCAAGTTGCCGTTTGGCGAATAATAGATGATGAAGTCTTTGATAAGAATCTGGTGGTGGTCAACTAATTTAGGACACTAATAAAATTCAAACCTACATGGGGTCAGCACAGAATTTGGAGAAAATAGCACGCTAAGGAAATTTGTTTGGTCTTTTTATGATTGAAAATACCGGCGTTCGTCTCATTTACTTTAATGTATTAGAAGATGGGCTGATTGTGATGTCTTACTTCTACGCAAAAAATGAACAAGAAAATATATCGCCAAGTGAGCTTCAAAAGCTAAAAAGATAACCGATGAAAACAAATTTTCCTAAAGACTTCGATATTGAAGCAGCTGTTCAAGCGATTATTGATGATGAACCTGATTTAGTCGCAGAGCGAGACAATCTGATTGAAGCATTGAACCAAATCAAAGCAGGTATCTTTGCACGTACGACAGACATATCAGATACGGCTTAAGTCCGTCATAAAGCGGGTTTATCGCAAAGTCAATTTGCCAAAATCCTAGGCATTTCGGTCAATACGTTAAAATCTTGGGAGCAAGGACAACGTAAACCCAGCGGTTCAGCTCAAGTTTTACTTAAATTATTAGGCAAAAAGCCTGAGTTAATTGATGAGATTGCTCATTTGGCGTAGTACTTGAAGCCTTTTAGTAACTACCCTTCGTTGATTTTAATTAAAATTTTCTAATAGGGCCTATCTATATATTTATTGGATGCTGATTTGTAGACAAGTTAATTGATAAAAATAGGGGCGATTTGCCCCTGTTTTTTCGCCTAAATAAAATTGTCTAAAAAACCCTGGTTTTTTAGACAATTAAAGGATACTTAAAAATACTCGATAAAAGTCGTTAAATACCTATTTTTTCCGTTTTCTGTGCTGACCCCAGGTTAAAGACAAAGAGCCGATGCTTGTCTAAGATTGAACCCTAAGTAATTCACATCAACACCCTTATTGCGATTTTAGCTGAATTATGCATTAGTTTTCGCTACACTGATACAAATTTTATTTTGAGATCAGACGCATGAATGCTTTTGACATTGCTGCTATTTTCTTGACCTTGACTGCCTTACTTGCTTATATCAATCATCGCTTTATCGGTCTACCGACTACCATCGGTGTGATGGTCATCTCACTGCTGCTGTCACTTATTGCGATTGTTCTCAATGCCTTAGGGTTTGATACACTGATTGATTATGAAAAAATGCTGGTCGGTCAGCTTGATTTCACTGAAATACTCATGGATGGGATGCTCTCCATGTTGTTATTTGCTGGTGCATTGCATATCAACTTGCAAGATTTACGACGCTATAAGCTGCCTATAGCCTTGCTTGCTGTGGTAGGTACGGTGGTATCAACTTTTATTGTCGCAGGATTGACGTATGTCGCCTTACAATGGCTAGGATTTAACCTTGGTTTTATCTGGTGTTTATTGTTTGGGGCGCTCATTTCACCAACCGACCCGATTGCTGTTATGGGGATTTTAGCCAATGCTAATGCCCCTAAAAACCTTAACACCGTAATTTCGGGCGAGTCATTATTTAATGATGGGGTTGGGGTGGTGATTTTTATGTTGCTACTTGGCGTACTGACAAGCGGCGAGATACCAACAGCAGGGCATATTGGGCATTTATTGTTAATTGAAGCAGGCGGCGGTATTTCATTTGGCTTGTTACTAGGTGCCGTGCTGTATTATTTGTTAAAAAGCATTGATTCGTATCAAGAAGAAGTGTTATTAACCTTGGCTGGGGTGTTAGGCGGTTATGCGTTGGCCAGTCACTGGCATTTATCAGCACCACTTGCGATGGTTGTCGTGGGTTTAATGGTCGGCAATCAAGGGCGAAGCTATGCCATGAGCGATAATACTCGTCACTATGTGGATTTGTTTTGGGAACTCGTTGATGAGATTTTAAATGCCATTTTGTTTGTATTGATTGGTCTTGAAATTGTGATGGTGAGTTTGAATAGCAATTTGCTAATAGCGGCGATATTAGCGGTAGCTATTGGTTTACTCGCTCGTTTGATGGTTGTTGGCGGTGTAACGTTTAATCTACAAAAATATTTAGGTTTGCCCAAAGGTGCTTGGAAAGTATTGACTTGGGGTGGACTGCGAGGCGGTATTTCAGTGGCATTAGTATTACAATTGCCTGCCGGTGCCGAGCGGGATTTGTTATTAACGTTGACTTATGCGATTGTGGTATTTTCCATTTTAATTCAAGGTTTGACGATTGGCCGAGTGGCAAAAAGTGTGACAGCCAGTCAGCTAAAGGTGCTATAAAGGTATCAATATGTTTGAATTAATCCTATCTTTTATTGATTATTTGCCTACCTATGTCAGTATGGTGAGCCAAGCGGATATGCTAGGCGACAAAGTGAATGAATACCAAACCATTATGACATCAGCGAATCATCTATTGCAGCAGATGATAAGCCGCATTCCATATTTGATAGTTGCTTCACTTGTGTTTGTAATATTTTGGGTGTTGTCGATTTTTTTTAAAAAAGCGGTCACTAGAATACTAGGGAGTCGTAAACACCATCAAAATTTAGTTACAGTCTTTAGGCGGGTGGGTAGTGCACTTATTTTATTTTTAGGCTTTATGGTCGCCATGATTATCGCTGTACCAAGCTTCACACCGGGTAAACTCATTGGTGCATTAGGGATAGGGTCGGTTGCGATTGGTTTTGCTTTTAAAGACATCTTCCAAAATCTATTATCAGGCATATTGTTATTATTATCAGAGCCATTTCGTATTGGCGACCAAATTATTTCGGGAAATTTTGAAGGCACGGTCGAAGATATTCAAATACGTGCAACCACAATCCGCACCTATGACGGCAGAAAAGTCGTAATTCCTAATTCTCAACTTTATACCAGTACTATGACCGTCAATACTGCCTATTCACAACGCCGTCTAGAATTCGATGTAGGCATCGGGTATGAAAACAACATCATTGATGCTCAACAAGTGATTTTAAGTGTGTTAAAGGCAGCGCCAACGGTATCGAAACTGGCAGAACCGTCTGTAATTGCTACAGCGTTAGCAGATAGCAGTGTGGTTTTAAGGGTGCGTTGGTTTATCGATGATGGTACACAGACTAATCGAGTAGCTTCTATCAATGAAGTTATTATTTTGGTTAAGGAGGCATTGGAAGAAGCGAATATTTCCATTCCTTTTCCGGTTACTACATTGGATACCAACCATCCATTATTGGTAAAAATAGAAAATAGTTCAGATATAAAAAACTAACCTTGTCCTTTAATCAAGTAAAATTATTATGATGGATTTAAGCACATTAACGTTTACCAAAATAAAAGATAATCCTAAACTAGTTGATCAATCTTTTAGCTTGTATAAAACCTCAGTTGTCCCCGACAAGGCATCAGTAGAAGTGACCGACGCCCTTGCACTGACGCAAGAGGATATTGAAAATTTAACCGATCAAGGATTTGATGAGAAAACTATCGAAGCTGTTGCCCAAGCGGTAAATGAGCAGCTTAGTAGTAATGCCAATGAAGAGGAAGATGGCGATAAAACTGACAGGAAATCGACCACAGAACCTCATTTAAATGCTAAGCATCAAACTCATAATATTGACGCCTCAAATGAACCAAATAAAACGTTAACCTTTGAGATGATCGACAAGAATATTCATCAAACTGTACAAAAGCAGTTAGAAGAACAGCAAGAAGCTCAGTACGAAGCCTTTAAACAGTATCTTGCTAAAAAAAATAGCGAACAAACCATTGATTATCGTCAAGTGCGTATCAATATCGAATCGGGGGCATTACCCACACGGGCATTTTATTTGTTAAATGGACTGGCGGCAATCATTGCTGGTTTTGGTTTATTGGCCAACTCCCCTGCCGTTGTGATTGGTGCAATGCTAGTGGCGATGCTCATTGGACCTATCAGCGGTATTGCATTGGCTATTATTGATGCGCGTTTTGCCTTACTCAAAAAATCCTTACTGACGTTATTTTCAGGCGGTGTGCTGATATATGTGATTGGTATGATATTGGGTTGGCTTTACCCAGAACAGTCACAAAGCCAAGAAATCATCGCCCGTACCGCCCCCAATACTATGGATGTAATGGTAGCACTCGCAGGCGGAACTGCCGGTGCGTATGCCACGATTTCTCGCAATTTATCTGTTGCCGTAGTAGGAGTAGCAGTGGCAACCGCTTTGGTTCCACCGCTGACCGCTAGCGGCATATTGTTAGCAAATGGTAAATACGATTTGGCATTAGGAGCATTGATTTTGACGCTAACCAATATCTTAGCGATTCAGTTTACCAATGCACTTGTGCTCTGGGTTGCAGGGTTTCGAAGGCTTGATACCGATGCGGCAGAAGATGAAAAAGTTAAGGATTCTAAATGGCAGCAAAGCTTGCTATTTATACGTCGCAATGCCGTATCCTTGGTACTTTTAATCGGGATTAGTATTTATTTAACCCTGAATTTTCAGCAAAAACTTAAACAACAAAGTTATGAAGCAGCCGTCAATAAAATTGTTAAACAATCCATTGCAAATCAGCCAAATTATGTAGTTAGCATTAGCTATGATGTGGCAGATAAAACCCCTAAAAAATCGCCTACTGATACGTCTAAACCTTACCTTATTCGCGTATTATTACAAGGTTTAACAGCACCGAAACATAGTGATATCCAATCAATGGAACAAAAAATTATTGCATTATCTAAGGCTCGCTTTCCAAGTCGCCCACAAGCTAAACTGCAAGTACGATTCGTACCAGAACAAGTGATTGAAACAACGCCAATCACTAAAGATGATGTTAAACTTGATGAGGCATCAATTAGTCAGATTAAAGAGAGTAACAAGTAAGACTCAATTATGTTATTTATTGCCAAAAGGGTAAGCAATAGTGTTTATAGTGTGAGTCATCAATAATATCTCTTGTTATTGTTGAAAATAAAAAACACTCATTAAGTCAACGGTTTTATCGCATTTGGCTTTCAATAATAACTAGTATTATTTATTTCAATTAAAACCTTTCAATTATATTTTATTCATTCAACATATATCCATAAATTATTTTCTCAATAACTTTAAATAAACCTTAACTATAAAATTATAGTTAAAGTTATTGACTATGAATTCATAGTTAAATAATATAACTATAAAATTATAGTTAAGAGAGAAAAGCATGACGACGGGCAATATTGTCTATCAAGAGAACTATTTTCCTAGACCAAAAGATGAAAATAAAATTTGGCGTAAAATTAAAAGTGGTAATCATTTATTGCTATTAGCCCCTCGTCGAGTCGGCAAATCCTCTATGATCCAATTTCTAAAGGATCAGCCTAGAACTGGCTATACTGTCATATATAGCTATGTCCAGGCTTGTGATAGCGAGCAAAAATTTTATGAGAAGCTGCTGTTAGATATTAATCAATCTGAGTTTATTAACCAAGACAGAATATTTAATAAGCAATTTAGAGAGAGTATGGGTAAATTGGCGATTAATTTCTCATTTGAATTTGTGGGTGTAAAAATTGCCACTGATATTAAAAAACAACCTGTACCACTTACTCAAAAAACTGTCCGTCAAGTCTTATTAGAAGCCTTAAAAGATAATGATATCAAAATCATTTTAGCCATTGATGAATTCCCAGACGTCCTGCTGACTATCTATGAGCAAGCAGGGGTAGGGGCAGCAAAGGCATTTCTAGCTAGTATTCGTGAGCTATGCCAAGACATAGAGTTTAGCCGCCATGTTCAATTCATTTTTACTGGCTCAATTGGACTTGATACCTTGGCTAAAAAGTTAAGCCTGAGTAATCTTATCAATATGCTGACTGAAGTGGGTATTTCCCCACTAACCAATGAAGAAACTTACAACTTTATTGATTTTTATCTAAAAAACCAGCGGATATCAGTGCAACTGTCAACCTCAATCAAACAACTTATGATTGAGCAGATAGGTTGGAATATGCCGTACTACCTAAGCCTAGTCTGCGATCAAATGATTGATGATGACGTAGACTTCAATCAAATAGATAGTCAGCAAGTTTTAGACAGTATTAATCGTCTATTTGCCCAGGAAAATACTACCAAATTCTCGCATTGGCGGGAACGCTTAAATCGATTAGAGCCGCTAGAAAAGCAATTTGCATTGAAACTACTACAATTGGTTAGTCAGCAAGAGCAAACCCTTAGCCATGCTGAAGCATTTAATCTAAGCCAACATGCAGACTTTAGAGATAGTGTCAGTTTTAACTATGTCATAAATGCCTTGCAAACAGAAGGGTATTTATTTCAGGAGTTTATTGAAAACAGCTCTCGCTATCGCTTTACCTCACCGCTATTAAAACGATGGTGGCAACGCTATGGAAACTAATATTCAACCCAACGCTTCTATTTTGCTGTATAACACCCAGAATATCGGTGAAGAACAGTTAAAAGCCCAGTTTACGCTTCGTACCAAAGAATATGAAAAAATATGGCAGGATATTAAAACCCATACCATGGATCATCCTGCAACCCACTATTTAATTCAAGGCATTAGAGGAGCAGGGAAGACCACACTCTTAACTAGACTATATTATGCTGTGAATGATGATAGCAAACTAAATCAATGGCTGATTCCTATCTTATTTAATGAAGAGGAATATGGCGTTTTCTCGTTATTTACCTTTTGGCTTAAAGTAGCTGAAAAACTGAGTCAAACAGATAATCAGCGGTATGGAGATCTGTATAACCAGCTACAACACCTTGAAGTAGGTCAAGAAGGTCAAGCTTGGCCCCTCATTAGAAAGAACTTACAGCAACACCGACATAAGCTATTGCTACTCATTGATAATTTAGCGGAACTCTTTGCCTCATTTGATGCAACCGAAAATGCCCAGTTACGAGAGATACTAAGCTTACATCCTGAAGTACGATTAGTGGGTGGCTCATCCATAATTTTAGACGCACACTTTGATGGCACAGCACCTTTTTATCAATTTTTTAAGTTAATAAGTCTAAAAGCGATTTCTGAATCAGAAATGCATCAACTTTTTATTACTTTGGCCAAACAATATGGTGATTCAGCGGTTGATAGAATTCAGACAATTATTCAAGAACACCCTGAACGGCTTGAAGCCATACGTCGTTTAGCTGATGGTGTTCCAAGAACACTCGTACTATTGTTTCAAATTATTATGGAAGGGGGCAAAGACAGCAGTTTTGCCTACCTTGAAGAAACCATCGATAAAACCACGCCGCTCTATAAGCATCGAATGGATGACTTGTCAAAGCAACAGCAGGTTATTGTGCATCATATTGCCATGAATTGGGATGCAATGAGTGCTAAAGAGATTGCTCAGCAGACGCGATTGCCAAGCAAAACAGTTTCTGCCCAGCTCGTTGAGTTGCAGAAACGTTGGGTTATTGAAAAAGTTCCCACTAATACTCGTAATAATTTATACCGAGTGCAAGAGCGTTTTTTTAATATCTGGTACTTAATGCGGTATGGGGCAAAACAAGATAAGCGGCGGGTGTTATGGTTAACCAAGTTTTTAGAAATCTGGTATAACGAGAAAGAGTTATCAATTAAGTTGGTAGAAGCATTATTAAAACTGTTAGATAAAGATAATACAGTTCAGGATTTATTGGTAAACGCATTTCTAGCTTCTGAGAAAATTGATCCAGATATTCGTGCGGCTATGAAGATCGAGTATGATAATCGTCTTAATCGCCCATCTATTTCGCTTGACAGTCATCAACCACAAATTAAGAAAGATTTTTTAAAATTTGTTGGGAGTGTAGAAGACAAAATCATCGCGAATTTTATTGAAGCTCATGTTCACGAAATATCTTTAAAAGATTACCTTGAATATTATCATGTGCTGTATCAAATACAGTCAAAACTTTTTGACCCTTCAAAAATACTATCTCGAGTTTTAACTCAGTCAAATGCAGGATTATTTGAAATTCTCCATCTCTATACGGCAATTTATAAAAAAAACTTGGTAGGTTATAAGCAAGTCGCTTTAAAAATGATAGAAGTCAGTCTTTTGCAAATGCCAGATGATATCTCTCCCAATATTCTACCTCTAATATCCATTTATTGGACACTGTGCATTTGGGATGAACGTTTCGAATCAGTCGCTAAAGTATTACAAGAAACTGCGGAACAAAACTTATTCGATGAAGAATTTCTTGGTATTAATGAATCGGAAGTAAGTTTGTTAAAAGAGGTGTTTTTTGATGATTTCATTCATATGTTGTTGGTAAAAGAACAATACGAGATGGCGTATAATCTTTTTGACCAATTTGACTTGAAAGATATCTTGAAACCCTATTATTACGCTACTCTAAGCTTTTTAAAGGATGATCGTAATCAAGAATATCTACGTATGGGTTCGGAATTAACACAAACTGTTGATGAAATTTTAGAAAGTGTAATGAAATATCGTCAAATTTATTCTAATACTGAAGCTTATTAAAAGCGACCATAATATTAACTATAAGAGTTAAAAAAATCTAAAGGGCATTATGATTCAGATAAAAATGTTTTCAGCAAAAGATGGTGACAGTTTCTTGATAAAAGCAGGAAATGAACCAAATAGCCATGTTTTAATTGATGGGGGATTTAGTGATACTTTCAGAAAATTCGTGAAACCAGAATTAGATGAAATAGCTTCTAGAAATGGCAAGCTAGGACTCGTTGTAGTTTCTCATATTGATGAGGATCATATTAAAGGTATTATCAAATTAGTTGAAACTAACGGAAGTCATTCAAATCCAAGTATTATTGAAATTGAAAATATTTGGCACAATAGCATAAGAGCTATCACAAATTATGAATCAAATATAGACAGTTTGGCTCCAAAGAATAAAAACATTATAAATCGTTTAAACTTGTTGGGTTATTCTACGCCAGATCAAGATGAAAATATTAGTGCTAAACAAGGCAGTGCTTTAGCTAAACTTTTAGTGCAAAATAGCTATCATTGGAATTTTGGTGAGGGCTACCAACCTATTTGTAAGGAAATATTACCTTGCTTTTCTCTAAATGCTGATATAAGTTTTCAACTATTGACACCAAATCAGGAAATTTTAAACCTCTTAAAACGCCATTGGGAAAAGGAACTACGTAACAGAGGTTTCATAGGAAATATAAGTGAATCAGTATTTGATGATGGATTTGAGTTTCTGCTATCAAGAGAAAAAAGTATTGTTAAAAGTGAACTAATTACTGCAACTCAAAATCTTGAAAAAGCTTATATTCCAGACACCTCTATTACAAATCGTTCGTCGATTAGCTTTGTTTTACAATCAGAAGGAAAGCGTATTTTATTTTTGGGAGATGCCTGGGCAGAGGATGTTGAACAATCTTTGATCGACATTTATGGGGCTCAAGAAAAGATAGTATTTGATGCTATTAAGATTTCCCATCATGGAAGCCGTAGTAATACAAGTGTAAGATTATTAGAATTAATTGATGCCCCTATTTTTTTTATTTCCACGATAGGCAGGAAACATGGGCATCCTGATATGCCTGTTCTACTAGAGATAGTGAAAAGGAATGCTAGCTTCAAGAGAAAAATTTATTTTAGTGAGAACAATAAGAAAATTGAGACTTTAAAAAAGTTTGAGAAAGAATTTAATTTTGAAGTTATAAATGCCTCTAATGGTTGGATAAAAATATAAGGATTAACTTGTGGATAATATTTTACCAACTATAGTGCTCAAAGTTAGTTGTGGAGACGAGTTTGGAAGTTGTTTTCTAATCAATGACAATACAGTCATTACCACTAGACATTGTTTAACTAATCACTTTGATATTGGTGCTGAGATAAATGTATTAACTTTGAATTCAGAGCAGAAATGGTCAGTCGAAGTACTATATGAAAATACGAATAATGATATTGCTATTTTAAAATTGACAGGAGAGAAGACCACTACAAATTTCATTCCTCTTAGTATTGCTCTCCCAAGAAGAAAAAGCGATTGGACGGGATATGGATTTCCAAATGCCAAAGATACGCCTCATTTTTTGAACGGTAAAATTTCACTTATTAACCAGAATAAGTCACATAACATATATGGTGATATAGAATTATCAATTGACCCTGAGTGTAGGCTTTCGGATTTTTCAGGTTTTTCAGGCTCTCCAGTAATGGTTGATAACCAAATAATAGGTATTATTAAAACTCAAATGGATAATGCCCAAAATATTGGAGCCATTAGTCTATTTTCCATTCAAGAAATTATTTCTGAGTATATTAACTTAGATTTCAACGAGAATGAAACTGACGCCACAGATAAAATTATTAACCGTACAAACTTTCAAGAAGAGTTTGAAGCAAGAATACTCAAAGAAGATGAACAATATTTCTTAGTAGAAGGTGTTCCTGGAATTGGAAAGTCAACTTTTTGTGAAACTTTTTGTGCTATAAATGAAAGATTAAGACATATAGGAACTTACAGTTTATCAAATTATAATTCTAATAAGAGTACTCTTTTACTGGCAAATCCTGAACAATTATACGAATGGTTAGCTATTAATGTTAGTAATATTGTAGGGTTCCCAATGCCTTCTTTATCACAACACAAGAATTCAGTTGAAGTTGCTAACGATGTGAATGCTTTATTTAGTTTACTCTCAAAATTTTGTAATGGTAAAAATATAGTAAGTACAATAATAATTGATGGTATCAATGAATTATTTGATGTCAATCCATTTGCACTTGACCAATTTTTAGCGGTTTTACCAACTAAGTTACCTAACAATATAAAAATTATTTTTTCATCAACTAGTTATGAATTGGTACAAAACCATATAAACAAGTTATTATCAAAAAAAGATACTATTATAATAAGTGGTTTTTCATTTGATGAGGTTTTTGAGTATTGCCAAAACCATCTTCCTATCGATTTATTCAATAACCAATTAGTAGAAAAAATAAATAAAATTTCTGAAGGTCATCCTCTATATTTAAGATATATAGTTGATTATATTCAAGAAACTAATGATATTTCGCTGATAGATTTTCCAGTATTTTCTGGTAGTATTGAAACCTATTATGAGAATATATGGCGGAAAATTTCAGAAGACCCTCAATTGATTTATATATTGGGAATTGTTGCGAGACTACGAGATGAGATTGGAGAAGATATCTTATCCAATTTATTGAACCAAGAGCAACAATTGCTATTTCAATCCCTGAGACCAAAAATTCTACATCTTCTATATATTGAAAATGGTAATATCAGTATCTATCATCAATCATTCACCTTGTTTATTGAAAATAAGACGCTGGAGATTGATGATTCGATATACAACCAACTATCTGAGTATGTAGTTAGTAACCTTAACTCTAATTATGCAACTGAAAATTTAGTGTATTTTCTTTTGCGGTCAAATAAGCATAAAAGCTTAGGTATACAGTATTGTAATCAAGAATGGGCTGAAAAGTGTGCAAAATTAGGTGTTAATCCACATTTAATTTTATCTGATATTCAAAGTGCGTTATCGACTGCATTTACTATCAACGATAGTAAAGCCGATAGTCCAGAAGTTGTAAGGCTGCTGTTGCTGAAAAATCGTATTCAATATAGATATAACAACCTTTTCTTAAATGACATAGTACTTACAGCCAAAGCATTTATAAACTTGGGGAGAGTACAAGAGATTTTTAATCATATTGTTCGATATGACACCTTAATAATTCATATTGGTGAAGCTCTCGAGATAGCTAATATGATGTTCAAAAACGGTTCTTTAGAAGAAGCTGAAATTATTTTTGACAAAATTTTCGATAAGACCCTTGAACATTACAAGTATATTATGTCAGCAGGAAAGGGTATAGAAATTAGTGAAATTATCTATATTCACCAGATTCTCTTAAAATCACAAGTTGGACTAGCTAACATATTTCATGATAACAGAGAACGGAAATTTGAAGTATTTTTTAAGTCTTTAGAGCAAATTTTAGA
>NZ_DALZSV010000056.1:0-15037 GCF_032014955.1 Moraxella sp. CTOTU47724 | reverse complement strand
CAAGTAGTCGATGCGGCCGCCAAACCGACCAGCACCACTGCCAATGCCTCTGATACCAAAGTCGATATCAACACCCAAGACCCCAACGTCATGATCGACAATAACGCAACCCCATTACCGCAATCAGCGCCTCACTCAGCGACTACGCCATCTGTGCCATCTGTGCCATCTGTGCCATCGGTTGGAGGTAAAAATGATTACTGATGATGCAGCCAAAAGCTTAGCAATCAATCCGACCGAACACGTCAAGTCAAGCAACTGTCTGAGTTATGATGGCACTGCCTTGATGATGGATGGCATCAGTCTTGCAGATATCGCAAAGACCTTCGGCACACCGACCTATGTGTATAGTCAGCAGGCGATTTTGGCAGCCTATAAAGCTTATGATGATAGTTTTGCTGAGATTGAGCATCAGATTTGTTATGCGGTAAAAGCCAATAGTAACCTTGCTGTATTAAACGCACTTGCCAAAGCAGGGTCAGGGTTTGATATTGTCACAGGGGGCGAGCTTGCGCGGGTTTTGGCTGCAGGCGGTGACCCCAAAAAAATCGTATTTTCAGGACTTGGCAAAACCGCCGAAGATATTCGCACTGCCCTTGAAGTAGGGATTGCTTGCTTTAATGTCGAGTCAGAAGCCGAGCTGTACCGCATTAACGCAGTGGCAGGCAAACTACAGCAGCAAGCGCCAATTTCGCTACGCGTCAACCCCAATGTTGACGCGCAAACCCATCCGTATATCTCTACAGGGCTCAAAGAAAATAAATTCGGCATTACCCATGAAGATGCGCCCCGTATCTACCAAATTGCCCATGACCTACCGCACCTAAAAGTCGTCGGTATTGATTGCCATATTGGCTCGCAGTTGACCCAAGTTCAGCCTTTTATGGATGCATTGGATAAAGTCATTGAGATGATTCACGCACTTGCCAAGCAAGGTATTGCGCTTGAGCATATTGACTTGGGCGGTGGCTTGGGTGTGCAGTATATTGACGAAGACGTTGCAAGTATTGAAGAGTTTGCGCAGTTACTCTTACCAAAACTGAAAACTTTAGGCTTAACACTGTATCTAGAGCCAGGTCGTAGTATCGTCGCCAATGCAGGTGTATTATTGACCCGCGTGGATATTTTAAAACCTACCGAACACAAAAATTTTGCCATTGTCGATGCCGCGATGAATGATTTAATTCGTCCGGCACTTTATCAGTCAGAGATGGCGGTCATCCCCACACAGTTGAACTCACCGGTTGAACCCAAAGTATGGGATATGGTCGGGGCGATTTGTGAGACGGGCGATTTTTTGGCAAAAAACCGTGTGTTAGCATTGGCTGAGAATGATGTTCTAGCCATCACAGGCGCAGGGGCGTATGGGTTTGTCATGTCGAGCAATTACAATAGCCGCCCACGTGCTTGTGAAATCTTGGTCAAAGAGGGTCACGCCCATGTCATTCGCGAGCGTGAAACGGTTGAGAGCCTTTGGCAAAACGAAAAATTGGTAGATTAAATCTAAACTGTAAGGTTTGCTGGCAACGCTAAGTCTTATTTAAACCGCTGAGCCCAAAACCTTAGCCACTGAAACCAAAACCTTAGCAGCTGAACCCAAAACCTTAGCAACCGAGCCCAAATTTGCTTGACTTGCTAAGGTTTTTTTGTTCCCCAATTACCTTATAAAAAATCAGCTATCATGATAAGATAGCGTGCATAAATCAAAATAATTTTAAGGAATAACAATGTTAATTGAATTTACCAAAATGCATGGACTGGGGAATGACTTTATGGTCATTGACCTGGTCACACAGCGGCTTCACTTGACCAAAGAGTTAGTAGCGTTGTTAGGGGATAGACACTTAGGCATTGGCTTTGACCAGTTGCTGATTGTTGAGCCGCCAAGCCGCCCTGATGTCGATTTTCGCTATCGTATTTTTAACAAAGATGGTAGCGAAGTGCAGCAATGCGGCAATGGCGCTAGATGTTTTGCCCGTTTTGTGCAGGCGCGTAAATTATCATTTAAACAGCGTATTCGGGTGGAAACCGCCAGCGGTATTATCACCCTTAGCACCGATGATTATGGCTGGGTAAAAGTGGATATGGGTAAACCAAAATTTGAGCCCGATGAGATTCCTTTTACCCCCAAAACCATTACTAAAGTTCAAAACTCATATCGGCTCAATGTGGATGGTACGCCTGTGACACTCTATGTCGCCAATATGGGCAATCCCCATGCCGTCATCAAAGTAGATGATGTGTTGACCGCCGAGGTGGAAAAACTCGGTAAAGCGATTGAGAGCCACCCTGCATTTCCTGAGCGTGTCAATGTGGGGTTTATGCAGGTGATGAATAATCGCCATATCAGGCTACGCGTCTATGAGCGCGGCGTGGGCGAAACGCAAGCTTGTGGTACGGGCGCGTGTGCTGCGGTTGCGACTGGGGTGCGTGAAGGCTGGCTAGATGAAGGCGTGGATATTCGAGCCCAGTTGTATGGTGGCAGTTTGGCGATTCGTTGGCAAGAAGGCTATCCTGTGTATATGACCGGTCCTGCGACCTTTGTGTACGAAGGGGTGTTTAGTCCTGAGGGTTTGATGGCAGGTGCGGGGCTGAAATTTACGCCAGCACAATCAAGTGAGGAACATCGCTCAGATGAGGGACATCCTTACCATGAATAGCCCCCAACCTCGCTAGCCAACACTATGCCAACTAGCCGTATCCTAAGTCAAGGCAAAAATAGTCAAGGGAAAAATCAGCGCAACCGTGTAGGCAAATCAGCAATCGATGATTTGCCCACGCACTTGATGCCGCATGAGGCAGAAACTGTGCTCAATACAGATGACCAAGCTTTGGTAGATCGCTGGCTTGCTGAGCTAAGCAGTAAGCGTTATAGCGCAGCAACCATCAAAAGCTACCGCCAAGCGCTACAGCCTTTTTTGGCGTATTGCTATGAGCAACATACTGAGCTTTGTCACATCACCCGTCAGCAATTATCAGACTTCCTAATTCAACGATTGGATGTCGATAAAATATCCAAATCCAGTAGTCAATATGAACTGACCGTGTTGCGTCAACTTTACAAATGGTTGATTGCTCAGCAGCTGATGACACTAAATCCCACCACAACCATACGTCTTAAACGCGCCCCGAGACCTTTGCCTACATTACTTGATATCGATGTATTATCCCAGTTATTAGACCAAGCTGCGCCAGAAGATAGCCATGAAGCGCGGTTATGGATGCGCGATAAAGCCATGCTAGAATTACTGTATGGCAGTGGTTTGCGGGTCGGTGAGCTCGTAGGACTCAATATGTCTGACATCGACAAATCACAGCGGCTGTTACGAGTACTCGGTAAAGGCGGAAAAACGCGCATCGTACCGATTGGCGAAAAAGCCTGGCAGGCACTCATCAACTATTTGCCGCATCGCTCGCTGTGGGTGGAAGAGCAAGACCCTGCAGTATTTGTCAGTGAGCGTTATGGGACGCGTATCTCAACACGCACCGTGCAGCTACGTATCAAGCTACAAGCCAAACGTGCCGGTATCGCGCAAGACTTATACCCGCATTTACTAAGGCACTGTTTTGCATCACATATTTTAAGTGATAGTGGTGATTTGCGTGGCGTTCAAGAATTGCTAGGACACAGTGATATCAGTACCACACAGATTTATACCCATTTGGATTTTGGGCATTTATCGCAAGTGTATGACAAAGCGCATCCACGCTCACGAAGATAATGGGAGAAGTTAAGCAGCAACTTAAGCATGAAAAAAATATTAAGCTTAAGCCTAGCCACATCAGCCTTAGCCATCTTAAGCATTTACCGCGCGGGTCAAATGCTCAGAAGTACGGCGAAGATTAAGGCTCAAGATAATCGCTAAGCCACGCAGCATCTCAACACCAATACGAGGATAATCTGACAAAAGTCGCTCAAAGTCAGCGCGGGACAAGGTGACAAGCGCACATAGGCTGGTGGCTTTAATGGTAGCGGAGCGAGTTAATAAATCTAACAGTGCCATTTCACCGGTACTTTCGCCTGCCCGAATTTCACCGACTTTAATTTCTGCCCCTGAAGGGCTGTATTTAATGACTGATAGCTCCCCAATTAGCAAAAATGCCATAAAATCGCCATGCTCGCCTTCCGTAAATAATACTTCTTGCGGACTCAACTGTTTAAAATGCAATGAGTTTTCGACCACTTGAAACATATAAGGATCAAGACGGCTAAAAATTGGGCTATTCTTTAAATATTCAAAAAGTGGATTATCCATTTTTCGCTTAAAGGTCGTTAGATATTATTTGCTATGATAGTCAATTTTTGACATTCGAGCAACGCAATATTCTGCCGAGTTATTTGCTGCGCATCCGCATCAAAGTCGGCAAAAATCACGCTCGGGGCTTTTTGGTAAAAGGTTGTCTTATCAGCAGTTTGGTCAAGCTCTGGGCGACCATCTGGCTTAGGCAGCCAGCTTGCTGCTTTGGCAGATAAAGGTAAATGCGCTAAATTGTTAGTGATGTCAAAATCTAGATTTGCTGCATGGTTTGCTGTTTTGTTTGCTGCATTGATTTTTTGTGTGAAAACGTTCTCGCCATCACTGCTGATAAATTCGCTATGCCCCCAAGTGCTGCGAACATTGCTAGGCGCTGAGGGATTGACGACATGGTCACCCGTCTGACCTGCGCCAATGACCATGCATTGACTATCGAGCGCCCTTGCGGTGAGTAGGGCATGCCAATGTGCTTTACCTGTTTGGTAAGTAAACGCCGAAGGCGCTGTCAATATATCTGCGCCTAGTTCGCGTAGTTTGACCGCAAGGGTGGGGAAACGAATATCAAAACATACCATCATGCCGACTTTGCCAAACTCGGTATCCGCCACAATGAGCTCATTACCGGCTTCGAAGGTTCTACCTTCATCATAGTTGCCTGTGCTATCATTGACGGTGGCTTTGAACAAATGAATTTTGTCATAGCGCGCTAAGCAGTCGCCAGCAGGGTCAAATAATAGTGAGCTTTGCCGAAGTTTGCCGTCAGCGACAGGCGTACCGTCAGGTCGATACGGGCAGGGCAAGGTACCTGCCAGCAGATACACACCATAGTGGCGGGCAGCCTGTGCCGACCAAGCTTTTAAGGCATCAAAATATTGACTGGCAAAACCTTGTTTGCCAAAACAAAAAGCGTTTTCTGGTAGAATCACCATGCGGGTGCCGCGTTCACTGGCAATTTTAATACCTAATTCAATAGATTGAAGATTTGCTAAGATATCGGTCTGGCTATTGAGTTCAACAATCGCAAATTTTTTCAGTTTTGTCATGGTGTGATTTCGTAAGCAAAAAATTTAGGAAAATTTGTGGATGCTGCAGCTAAGCATAGTTAAGCTAAGTGCAGATAATTAATATACGGCTGAATGTCAAAAAATACTAGCATATCTTGTTGAAACAATACTAAACTAGCAACCTAGCAGAGCATAGACACACCATAGACACACCATCTAAACTAACCTCATTAGAGTAAGGCTTAAAAAAACGCGTTATGAAAATTGGTATTGGGGCAAAGCTAACGACGGGGATGACACTCACCCCGCAAATGCAGCAGGCAATTCGCTTGCTGCAATTATCGAGTCTTGAGCTTGAACAAGAAGTGCAGCTTAAACTCGATAGCAACCCCCTGCTTGAGCGTGAAGAAGAGTGGGAGACGTCTTATGACGACGCCGATAACCTACCCGATGGCGAAAACTATCCAAAACAAGACATGGATAACGACTATGACTATGACGATGATGACTATCAAGTAGAAGGTGTTGAGTTGTCTGAAGCTGATTTGGATGACTATAACCGCCATGAAACTGAGGTGTTGGAAGATTATCTAGCGTCGGATGATTTTTATCCTGCTTCTGCTAGCCAAGATTATCCCCCGAACAGTGAACCCTCGGCAGTGCATGAGTATGCAAGTCATAGCCCAAGTGATAGTTACAGTGACAGTTATGGGGATAAGAATAGGGACAGTTATGCAGACAGCGATTATCGCTATGATGAGGAATTTGGCTTAGACGGGATAGATAGTAGCGAGCATCTTAGCAGCCAGCAAATCGATATGCCGGTGGATGCACAGTGGGATGATATCTATAGCTATGAATCTGCGGCAGCCACTGGCATTGATAGCGAAGACAGTCAGGATGATTATAAGCTTGCCACGCAAGGAAATATTCAAGATTATGTGCGTTGGCAACTGAATTTAAGACGGCTCTCCACCATCGATATGCTGATGGCGGAGTATCTGATTGATAGCATGGACGAGCGCGGTTTTATCACGTTATCAAATGATGAGCTATTTCAAAGTTTTGATACCATGTTGTCATTTTATCAAGTTGAAAACGTGGACTTGGCGCTAGAAGACATTGAGCTTGTGGTTAAGCAAATACAAAACTGCGAGCCACTGGGCGTTGGTGCGAGAAATTTGGCAGAATGCTTGCTGATTCAGCTCAATAAATTGCCGAGTGATACCCCCTCTTGGCAAGCAGCCAAGCAAATCTTGATGCATTCAGAATTTTTTGCCAACAATAACATCAATGCCCTGCTTAAATCATCCAATCTCGACGTCTCTGAGATTCAGCCTGCGCTTGCCTTATTGCGCACATTAAACCCTAATCCTGCACTGTCTTATGAAAAATCACAGCGCCAGCTAGATAATGGCATTGAAAGCTACGATATTCCTGATGTCATTGTGGTGCAGCGTGGGCAGCATTGGGAAGTCAGCTTAAACCCAGAAACCTTGCCAAAACTGCGTATTAACCAAGTGTATGCCAAACTTGTCAGTCGCAATGACAATAGCGAGCAAGGCGTTTATCTAAAAGAGCAGCTGTATGATGCGCGGCTGTTTATCCGTAGTATCGAAGAGCGTAATCAAAATCTACTAAAAGTTGCAACTTGTATCGTCAAGCGTCAGCAGGCTTTTTTTGAGCAAGGCGTCATGGCAATGCAGCCGATGGTACTCAAAGATGTGGCAGATGAAGTGGGCTTGCATGAGTCAACCGTTTCTCGTATCACTACCAGCAAAACCATTCTTACCCCCAAAGGGCTATTTAGCCTAAAATATTTCTTTTCCAGTCAAGTCAGTAGTGACGAGGGGGAAGGCGTTTCTTCGACCGCTATCAGTGCGATGATCAAGCAAATGATAGAGGCAGAAGACCCCAAAAAACCGCTATCTGATAGTAGTATTATGAAGCATTTGCAAGGTAAAGGTATTGATATTGCCCGTCGTACCGTGACCAAATACCGAGAAGGTATGAACATCGGTTCTTCTACGCAGCGTAAAGTGCGGTTTTGACCGCAATGTTGTGATTAGAGAGAGGGTCAGTCAAAATCTTTGCTAGCTGAACTTGCAAATTTAACTCAACTCTCGAACTGTTAACAAATCTCTTGGTATTTTGCTAAACAGCAATGGTTGATGGCATGCCCACCTTTTTGCATAATGGATTCATAGGGGATAAACCTTTTACGCAGTAACGTGGCTATTTTAGCAACTTATCTTGGTACACAGGTATGCTTGAAAACTATAATTTGATTTTACTTTTTTTAGGGTTGGCATTTTTAATCGGGGCATTCTTTCCTATGCTACCGCGCAAGCTTTCGCTCTCCCTGCCTATGATACAAATTACCTTTGGCGCACTGCTAGGGTATTTTTTTATGGGTCTGCCTAGAATTAATCCGCTTAATTATGGCGTTCCTATTGAAAAAGTTACAGAAGTGGTGGTGGTGATTTCGTTGGTCGGTTGTGGTATCAAGCTTGATAGTCCGCTCAAGTGGAAAACATGGCAACCGACCTTAAGGTTATTGGTAATTGTGATGCCAGTGGGTATCGCCGCGATGGCATTGATGGGGCATTATATTTTTGGCTTAAGTGTGGCGGCGGCTATTTTGCTCGGTGCAGTGCTAGCGCCAACCGACCCTGTGCTAGCGGCAAGCATCCAAGTCGGTCCACCCAACTCCGAACGACAGGAAGATGTGACCCGATTTACCCTCACCTCTGAGGCGGGTCTCAATGATGGACTGGCATTTCCGTTCGTGTATTTAGCGATAGCCATTGCTACGGCTGCCTCACTCAATCAGGGTTTTGGTGCAGAGGATTGGCTGCATTGGTTGGGCTATGATGTGTTATGGCGAATCATTGCAGGGGTGGTGGCGGGTTACTGTGTCGGTAAGTTTTTGGCAAACTGGCTATTTACCAAGGCATATCCCGATAAAGTCGAGCAGAGTTATATGGTGTTAGCCTTGATGTTAGTGTCTTATAGCATCACTGAGTTCGTGCATGGTTATGGTTTTATTGCTGTATTTATTGCCGCGTTAACCCTTCGGCGCTCAGAATGTGAACATGAATATCATGAAGGCTTGCATGATTTTGCTGAGCAAATTGAAGGTTTGTTGATGTCGCTTGTGATGGTATTTTTAGGACTGCTGGTGGGTCAAGCGTTAGCGAGTGATGTTACCCTTAGCTGGCAAGTGTATGTGGTATGCTTGGCGTTTATATTTTTGATACGTCCCATCGTGGGTTATTTTAGTCTAGGTAAACTGGGAATGAGTCGCAATGAACGCTGGGTAACGGCAGGACTGGGCATTCGCGGGATTGGTACATTGTATTATATCGCCTATGCGATGAATAAAGGCGTATTTACCAGTGATGAAGCGCTAAAAATTTGGGTAATTTGTGTGGTAATGATTGCGATGTCGGTGTTTTTACACGGGCTAACCGCCAATCGTTTATTAGCCATGACCAAAAATTAGTCGAATGCAAAAACAAAAAAGCGGGTGAGTTACCCGCTTTTTTTACGCTGATATGATTAGCCACCACCCACCGCTTGCACCACTTCAATGTTCATACCATCTTGCAAGGTGACATTTGCCAATTGGCTTTTTGGAATCAATTCACCGTTGATTTCAACAGCAAAACGACCTTGGGTTTGCCCCATTTCATCCAATAGTTGTAAAAGATTTTGGTGTAACGTTTGTTTGATGTCACCATTTAAAGTCACTTGTGGCATTATTTCGCTTCCTGTTTTGTTACGCTTTCTGTGATGGTTAAATAGGGTTAAACTGATGAAGTGTGCTTAGCAACACTGATAGCAAGCCAAATCCATGCAATAATAAACAGCGTGCCGCCAATCGGGGTAATTGCCCCAAGCCAACGTGGCATACCCAAAGCCATCAAATATAGCGAGCCTGTAAAAAGCACAATACCCAATTGCATCACCCACGCGATAGTAGGGGAGGTGAGGTTTATACGCAATAACATACCAACAATCAATAACCCAAGCGCGTGATAAAAAAAGTATTGCGTACCTGTCTGCCACCAAGCCATTTGTTCGGCTGACAGACGCGGTTTAAGCCCATGTGCGGCAAACGCCCCACAGGCGACCGCCACTGCCATATTTATCGCGCCAATACTTAGCCAATTCATGACAGTTAATCCAACTGCAAATGGGTATTGGCTAACATGGCTTCTTTGATTTTATCCATGGCATTTTTTTCAATTTGACGTACCCTTTCTGCGGAGATATTGTACTCTGCCGCCAACTCGTGCAAGGTCGCTTTTTGCTCATTGAGCCAGCGCTGCTGTACGATATCCCGCGAACGATCGTCTAAGTCTTCCATCGCTTCCATCAAGGCTGAATTGTTATTTTCTTCCCAATCAGCATCTTCTACCATATCCGCTGGGTCAGCCGCATCTTCTAAAAAATACTGCGGTGCATAGCGACCTTCGTCTTCATCATCACTTTGTGCTTCAAACGAGGCATCATATGAAGTCAGCCGACTTTCCATCTCTAGCACTTGTTTGACGGTAACATTTAAGTCTTTGGCAATCGCTTCGGCTTCTTCCAAAGTTAACTGGTTATTGGTTTTTTTCAGTGAGCGCAAGTTAAAAAATAGCTTGCGGTGCGCTTTGGTGGTCGCGACTTTGACGATACGCCAGTTTCGAATCACAAACTCATGGATTTCCGCTTTGATCCAATGCACAGCAAAAGACACCAAACGCACGCCTTTGTTTGGGTCAAAGCGTTTCACCGCTTTCATCAAGCCGACATTGCCTTCTTGAATCAAATCGCCTTGTGACAAGCCATAACCAGAGTAGCTGCGTGCAATGTGAATCACAAATCGCAGATGCGACATAACCAAAAGCCGGGCTGCTTCTACATCCCCTTCGTCGGTATAGCGATGCGCTAACTCCTGTTCTTGCTCTGCCGTCAAAATAGGAATTTGATGAACCGCGTTTATATACGCGCCTAAATTCACCCCAGGCGCAGATAACGCAGTCGGCATGGTAGGAACAAGGGCATTGGTCATGGCTTTCTTTTGACGGGGCCGCGATGCAGTTTTTCTTGGTTTTTCAGCAAACTCATCGTCATAGTCGTCATCAGCCTCGTCCACCAACTCATCATAGTCATCATAACTATCAGGGAGCTGTGCAAGGTCAATATCGTCGTCACCTAAGCTATCAAAGTCTGGCTCATCAAATTCATCGAGTTCGTCATCGTCGATGTCATCAAATTCAGTGTTTGGATCGTCACCCAGCTTAGCGTCAAGCTTGGTCGATTTTTTTGCGTTGGCAGTCTTTTTTATTGTCGTTGTTCTGGTCTTTGTAGCCATGAAATAGCCTGTCAATTGTCCTTTAATTTCTGTTATTTAGTATGCCTTAAAGCCAGCTTTTTTGTAAGAGGCGTTTAGCAATTTTTGGTTATGATCGAGTGAAAGATTGTGTCTGTTGTATTTTCAGACGGTGTGATTGATGTCTGTTGCACCAGAGTATATCCGGCATGCTGACAAAAAGCTGCGATGTCACGCTTGCTATTGGGGTCGGTTGCAGTCACATACACCGCATGACCCAACGCGGTTTTTTTTAGTGCCATTTTAAGTTTAAGTAGCGGCATCGGGCAGGCGAGTCCTTTACCATCTACATAGTGCTCAATTTGAGCATTGATGTGGATATCGTTATGTTCGCCTGAGCGAAACAATCCCCAATCTTGGCAAAAGGCGCCATCCGATAGTAAGGCAGGATTTAGCGTAATCTGAGAAGAATCCGTCATGGTAATAAAATCGCTACTGGAAAATTCAAAGTGTGTTAGATGGTTATTATAGGCTAAATTACAAGTGTAGACGATTGAGATAAATCAAAGTTAGTATTATATTTTTGAAAATTTAACCTTTATCCTGCATTCAGTAGTCGGTAGATTGTAGCAAGATATCATTACAAAATTTGGCTTTTTAAAGCTGCTGAAATTTGTATATTGAGCAGTATTATTTAGCATTTATCTTTTTTTAAACACCATTTTTTAAAAATCATTCTAAGCTAATTCGCTGTCAAAGGTCGCGCATGCCCATCAATCCACTTGCTAGTTATTTATCTGCTAGTTATTTATTTAGAAAAACGCCCGTAGTTGCTTTATTAAGTACCCTATCAACGGGCGTGCTTGCTGTCGATAACTTTTCCTATCAAAGTGTGCCCGCTTTTAATTCAGCCATGATTGCAAGTGCTGAGCCTACCCAAGTCAATAGCCAATTAGCCTCTATGGACAATGGACAAGCGCTCATCGATACCGAGCAAAATCGTCAAGTCGGTGAGTGGGCGTTTCGACAAATCAACGGCAATGCAGCGCTGATAAAAGACCCTTGGTTGCAGCAATCGCTTGAACAAATTGTGTGGCAAATCAATGCGGTGGCAGGTCTCAACGCACCCATGGGGCTGGTGATTATCAATGACAAGCAAATCAATGCCTTTGCGGTACCGTCTGGGCTTATCGGCATCAATGTCGGTTTGTTGGATAAAGCTAAAAGTTTGGACGAAATAGTGAGCGTCGTCGCGCATGAGATTGCTCATGTCAGCCAGCGCCATTATCAACATCGCAATGATGAAAAGACCAAACAGCTACTGATGCAGGCAGGTGGTCTTTTGGCGGGTGTTGCAGCATCCAAAGTCGGGGATGGTGATGCCGCTGCCGCTGTCATGCTAGGCTCTCAGGCGATATCTGCCAACGCTGCTGCCTCTTATAGCCGTGGGCAAGAGCGAGAAGCCGACCGTATTGGCATGCAAATCATGAACCAGGCGGGCTATGATGTCAATGCCATGCCCAGTTTCTTTGCTACCCTAGACCAACAAAACCCTGTCAAAAGCAACACCTTGATTCCCAGTTTTATTTTAAGCCATCCGCTCACCGCAGATAGAATCAGTGAAGCAAGGGCACGAGTCGCAACTTATAAGCGTGATAGCCAGGCCAATATGGCATCAAACCGTTATCAATCTATTCAACAGCAGCGTGCGCAACTGTTTGAACAAATCCAGTGGCGTGCTCGCTACTATGGCTATCTAGTCAATAAAGCCGATTTGGAACAAGGGGCGAAAACCAGTAAAGGTGCCAAGCTTGCGCTGATTAATTATTATCTCGATAACGGACAACCCAAAGCAGCACAAAGTTTAATGCAGGATTTTGATAAGGACATCAACACGCTCGCCAATCCGCTGGCAGTCGTGACATTTAGTCAGTTAGCGGCGCAGCAAGGCAATGTCGATGTGGCAATCGCTAAATTGCAGCAACTCGCCTCTGTGTATCCTGAGCGCACAGATGTGCCACGCTATCTGAGTGATATTTATTTAAAATATCGACCTACTGCAGAAAGTGGTCAAAAAGTATTAGCGCTGCTTCAACCCTTATCCAAGCAAAATCCCCGTGACGTCATGGTGTGGGATCGATTACAACAAGCCAGTCAACTACTTGCAAAACATCGTAGCGGCGATGAGCAACTGATTCATCGCATTAATACGTTACGCTATCGCGCGTATGGCGAGTTATGGCGCAATGAGCTAAAAGACGCGGTGACATCACTCACCCAAGCCAAATCGTTAGCAAAGCAGCTACCTAGTAACCAATCTTTGCTGGCACTGCTGAATCAGCAAATCAACCAAGTACAAGACGCCAATCAGTTTAAACCATCTTAACAATTAGACGGCTAACGTAGGTTCATTATCCGTTGGCTCATCCTGCTCAGGTAGCGCCAACCAACTGGCAAGTTTCAATGACAGTTCTTCGAGCCCAATTCTATCTTGGGCAGAAAATAATTGAATACTAAACGGCAATTTTAATTTATTAAGCTGATTGCGGGTTTGCTGTAGCGTGTTTTTGGCGGCACCATATTTGAGCTTATCGGCTTTGGTTAATAGCACATGAACCTCAAGCTCACCATCTTTTGCCCAGTGTAGCATTTGCTCATCAAAGAATTTTAATGGATGGCGAATGTCTGTGAGCAGCACTAAACCGGCGAGACTTTTACGCGAAATTAGGTATTTTTCAAGCTCTGACTGCCATTCTTTTTTCATCGCCTCGGGCACGGCGGCATAGCCATACCCTGGCAAATCCACCAACCGCTGATCCAAATTGCCCATATTAAAAAAGTTAATCATTTGGGTGCGACCTGGGGTTTTGGAGGAACGGGCTAACTGGCGCTGCTGGGTCAAGGCATTAATGCAAGAGGACTTACCAGCATTTGAGCGGCCAGCAAAAGCAACTTCGCGACCCGTATCGGCAGGACACAGTTTGAAAGTAGGGGCAGACAGCATAAATTGGGTTTGATGCAACCAGCGTTTTGCTGCATCACTATCGTCAGTAATCGCAGTTGGCGCGGGTGTGTTAGTAGAATCCATCATCAGCACATAATCTTAATGTTAAAGCGCTATTGTATCAGCAAATACCCATAACCCAAAATTTTGAGCACTTGCTACCGCTGTTTTGTGAGATATTTTTTGTAGTGAAACCCGCTTGCCAACCTGCAAATGACTTTTACATGATTATCGAGTTATGGCATAATAATCAGCCATATCAATTATTCGATTATGGTTTTAATTATCACTATCACTGTAATCGACAAAACCCTCGGTGTTTCAAAAGTCATTAAGCTAACTTAAATGTCGTATTAGCCATATGATTACTGTTCATTAGTAGGGTAGCCTACAAATTTTGCAGACAAGCGCATGGTTGTCTTGCTATAATATTGTAACTTAGTAGATACATTAACCAGTGTTAAAGCAATAAATATGTATGATGATAACTGGGTGTTGCTTTGATATTGTAAGTAATGCCTTTGTCGCTAGCTCATTGTGAGTCATAACCAACACGCTTTAGTAGGAATTGTTACCGATGAAAAAAATACTCACTGCCGCAAGCCTTTTAATTGCCAGCGTAAGCGGTTCTGCAGCTGTTACCGTACCAAAATATGACATAGCCAAAGGTAAGGTTATTGCTGAATCAGTTTGTGGTGCTTGTCATGGCGTCAATGGTGTTAGTAGTGTTCCTGCACAGCCTAACCTTGGCGGACAAAACGTTAAGTATCTCTATAAACAGCTAACCGAATTCAAATCAGGCGCACGTGTCAACCCTATCATGTCAGCGCAAGTGGCAAAATTAAATGACCAAGACATGGCGAATGTGGCAGGTTATTATGCAAGCCAACCTCGTTGGGGGGTAGGTTATGCTAATCCTGCTTACGCAGCAACAGCGCAAAAATTGTATTATGGTGGTAATAGCACACGCGGTGTGATTCCTTGTGCAGGCTGTCACGGTGGTAAAGCCAATGGTAATGATTTAGCCGCTTTCCCACGTATTGGCGGTCAGCATTCAGCTTATATCGCAACCCAATTAAAACTGTTCCGTGCGGCGGGTCGTGAAGACGATGTAACCGACCCTTCACAAATGCGTATGAATGATGCAGCTAAAAAAGGCGATAAAGGCATGATGCAAATCGTGGCATCAAAATTATCAGATAATGATATCAAAGTATTGTCTGACTATATCAGCGGTCTACATTAGTATTTAGCGATATATCATTTAGCCAAGCTTAGCACTTGGCTTTTTTATTGCCTAAAACCACCTGAACCAATAGTAAATTTTAGTGGCAAATTAACCGGTTAACAAAAGCTTAAGCATAAAAAAAGAGCCACCGAAGTGACTCTTTTGTATGCTTACTAACGATTAGTCGTTAACTTTAGCAACAACACCCGCACCTACAGTACG
>NZ_DALZSV010000055.1:0-15271 GCF_032014955.1 Moraxella sp. CTOTU47724 | reverse complement strand
AGCTTTGATCGATTGCTGACGCGAGAGCAATTTGCGCAAATGCTTGGCATTCATCCCAACCAAGTTGTCAATCCTTGGCAAATAAAGTTTGCTGGCAAATTGGTGGTGTTTTACCAACAACCTGATATTGCATTGCGTTTGCATTGGGTGAATACTCGCAAAACATTTGAGCCTATCTACCTCTCATCAAAATTATCTCAAACAGAAGCTTTGCCCTATGCGATTGATAATGCTTTTAGCAATTGGCAGATTACCGGGGTAGAAATTATTCAAAAAAATCCACAGGTTGAGCTTGTGTATGACAGTGATGACACCAATGGCACCCAATCCATTTTGCCTTCCACCCAATTTGTGCCCGTGCCTACGCCGTTAGCGCATTGGATGATGGCATATTTTCAGTCGCATCCTGTCATTGCCAATGAATGGTTGACGCTAATCAAATCAGAAGCGCAATCTTATGCCCAAACACAGCAGTTTATCGCCGAGCCGTGACTTTTATAAGTATATTTTTAGCCTTGGCTTTTAGTCATAGCAGCCATGCAATTATCAATACTAGCAAAGCCCCAAAATTTTTATACGATTAGCCAATGTTATTGGTTACAATATGCTTATGTTAATTCTAGTGCTCGACCTTATAATTGCACTAGTTTTTGGTTTTAATCGGGTATGGCTGGCAGGCTGTTGACAAGCTGGCATCAAAATATGTAGTGGTTTATATTTAGTGGTTTATATTAAGTGATTTGTATTTAATGATTTGGATGGTTGGGGAAGCATAACTTTATGGAAGGCTCGATTGATCTTGTTAGTTTGGTAACGCACGCCAGTATTTTTGTCAAAATTATCATGGGCATCTTATTATTTGCTTCTTTGTTGTGTTGGGTCACTATTTTTCGTTTAAGCAGTCGTTTGGCAATTGCCACGCGTGCCGATAATTATTTTGAGCAAACCTTTTGGTCCGGGGTTGAATTGCCAACCCTATACAAAGGCGTCCAAGGCAATCCTGATAGAAGTGGACTTGAGCAAATCTTTTTTATTGGCTTTAGTGAGTTTTTAAAACTGCTCAAAAACACCCAAGCCCGTAGCGACGTCATTGAAGGCGTGGAGCGCAAACTTCGCGTTGGCTTGGGGCGTCAACAACTTGAGCTTGAGCAAGGATTGCCGTTACTAGCCAGTATTGCCTCGGTATCGCCTTATATCGGTCTGCTTGGCACGGTCTGGGGGATTATGACGGCTTTTATGGGCTTATCGACTTCTGCGCAAGCCACACTGGCTGCGGTTGCCCCGGGTATTGCCGAAGCCTTGATTGCCACTGCGCTAGGTTTGTTTGCTGCGATTCCAGCGGCACTGGCTTTCAACCATTTTACCGCAAAAAACGATAAAGTTTATCAAAGTCGTAGCCTATTCTGTGATGAGATGACGGGCATGTTGTTGCGACAAACTGTGGATACGGCTACCAATTTACCGACAGGGCTGAATTCACCTGCCATGATGCCACCGCTCGCTCGCTAGATAAATGCTAAACGCTAAATGCTAAATGAACGTTAGATAAATTTTATTGAACAACTTGACACTATGAAAGCAAACCCTTACAGCCGTAACCGTCCACAAAAACTCAATGCGGGTATGAATGTGGTGCCTTATATTGACGTTATGTTGGTGCTGCTTGTTATATTTATGGTGACCGCGCCCATGCTAACCACTGGGGTAGATATTGATTTGCCAAAAGCGCAAACCAAATCACTGCAGCAAGGTACGCAGTTACCGGTGATTGTGTCACTAAAATCTGATGGCCAGCTATATTTAAGTACCCAAGACAAAACCGATGAGCCAATGAGCGAAGCGGCGCTAATCGCGACTTTGAATAATTTACAATCTCAGCCTCAATACCAGTTCGATGGTAAGCCCAATGTCAATGTGATGATTAATGCCGATCAGAATAACCAATATGGGGATATTATCCAATTAATGGCAAACTTGCAGCAAGCGGGCATTCAAAAGGTTGGCTTGTTAACGGCACCGCCAAAACCAGCCAGCAAGTAGCCTTTTAATCAAGTGGCTTTTTAATACGATGACCTTTTAATTTTTGATTGAACATTTTTGCTAGAATAAGGAAATACTGAGACGATGTATGCTGAAGTGACCTCAGTCTATGTACCCGTCAAAACACCCGATTACCCGGTATGGGCGATTGTGCTCAGTGCCATTACCCATGCGTTGGTGGTTGGGTTATTGTTTTTCTTTTATCATAACACCCCGCCAGCGCCCATGGAAACTTCGTTGATTACCCCTGAGCAGTTGTCGGCAATGGAAGGGCAAATCAAAGCCAACCAACAAAACGAGCTTGCGCAAAACCAAACCACGGCCGGCGAGATGGCTGGTGCGCCCACACCGTCTTTAAATTCGCAAACCCTATCAACGGTGCCAATGAACACGCCTAATTCGACTTCAACCAATCAAATTGAAACGGTTAAAAATACGTTAGCCGCCAAGCAGGCGCAATGGGAAAAAGAGCAGGCGCTATTTGCTGAAAAGCTAGACCGGGAAGTAGCAGCTGAAAGACAGAGTGTGATTGATGAATTAAACCAGCGCAACGAAACCCAGCAGCGAAATCTGCAAGATTATAAAATTGCCGAAAGCAATATTGATGAGGTAAAAAACGAGATACGCGCGAACAATGCCGCCTATAATAAAAATCTCAATGCCAATAGCGAGCGGCAAAGTGACAATAATATAAAGTCATTGGATTTGGGTAAAGATGGTCAATCTACAGGTGCAGCGCAATCACAATCATCTGGCGGTCAAGGTTCTAACAGACGTGGTGGTGCATCGGGTGGGAGTTCGGCAGGCTATGTCAGCCAAGTCATGGCGATGATTGATGCAAATTGGAATGTACCAACCAATAGTAATGGCAATTCATTAACGGCGTCATTTAGCATTGCTGCGGATGGTACAATTAGTAATATCACTATTCGCGGCAGCAGTGATGCCGCTTTTAAAGCAAGCTTACAACAAGCAATCAACCAATCAAGTCCGCTGCCGCCCCCGCCAAATGGCGCAAGAAGCATGACGGGCAATTTTAGAGCTAAATAGTAAAGTCAAATAGTAAAGCTAAGTAGTAAAGCTAAATAGTGTTGTAGCGCTTAGTCTTGCCCAGTCTTTTTTGGCGATCAAAACAATGCTATTATTTTAAAATCACTTTTTTAATAATTATAAATGTTGCAGGCTAATTATGAACAAGACTTTTTTGAAAGCGGCAGTCATTGCCTTGGCTACCACTGCGATGCCACCTCTAGCGAACGCTGCCGATAATGTTGACTTTACTCTAGTCAAGCAGGCACCACGCTCTAACTTGCAAGTCGCCATCGTACCATTTGCTGGCGCAGAGAGTATCTCAGGGATTGTCACCAATGATTTGACCAATTTGGGACAATTTACTTTGGATAGTAATTTGCCAGAGCGACCTCATAGTAGTAGTGAAGTCACTTTGCCTGTCTGGCAGCATAACGCCGTGCCTTATTTGGTGGTCGGCAATACGCGCAGCAACCGTGGCAATGTTGAAATCAATTTTGAAGTGATTAATGTGGCGACAGGCGAGGTGATGCAGGGTCTGCAAACCGTCACCAGCAAAAATAACTCACAAAGTTTGCGTATGGCAGGGCATAAGGTTGCTGACCTTATCTATGAGATATTGACAGGCATCAAAGGCGATTTTTCTGGGCGCATTGCGTATGTGGTTGAAACAGGCAAGCCCAAAAACCGTGTCTCACGTTTGGTCATTTCTGACGTGGATGGGTTTAACCCAAAAGTGATTTATGAGTTTAACGGTACCATTAAAACCCTAAATACCTCTGCTGACAATCAAACCTTTACTTTTCAAGTTCAGCCCGACACGCTAGGCTATCCGCAGGTCATGTCTGCCAATATTGTCAGCGGGGCAGTCAGCAATTTGACGAATTTTAAAGCCATGAATTATGGCGCGTCCGTGAGTAAAGATGGCCGTGTGATATTTAGTAGCAGTTTTGAAAACGGCATACCGCAGATTTATTTGGCGCAAGGTGGCAATTCTCGTCGCTTGACCAATGACCCTGTGGGGGCTATTTATCCTAGTTGGGCGCCTGATGGCCAATCATTTGTCTATACTTCAGATAGAGCCGGTGGTAAAAAAGGCGGTAATAAAGGTCAAATTTATCTATACAATCTGGCAACCGGTAGTGAACAACGCTTGACGGGCGGCGGACTGAGCAGTATGGGGCGCATCAGCAATGATGGTAAAAAAATGTCCTATTTGTCGGGCGCCAATCAAGGCGCGGTGATGGATCTGGGTTCGCGCTCGGTAACCGCTGTAAATAACGTTGGGTTAAGTGAAGCCCCAGGTGTCTCACCCAATGGACAACACTATATTTATTCCAATAAAAATGTCATTACCATTGTATCGAATGGCAAATCCATCAGTATTAGCCCATCCCAAAATGGCGTACCCAATGGCTTGATTTATGGACCACTTTGGCTCAATCCAGACGCCAATAATGTTTTACCTTAACCAAGCTACAAATAACATGAAGCATGTTTATCTCTTACCCCGTTTATGGTGCGCCGCTGTTATGGCAATTGTCATGGCAATTAGCTTGGCGATGACAGGCTGTCAGACCATGCGCTCGCCATCAACAACCTTATCTAGCAACAACACCCTGCAAGGTTCGACCTCACTGCCCAAAGTCATAGAGGCTGTACCCACCAATTTGCCGCACATGGATGCTCGCCAGCTGTCAGGTAAGTTGATTTTTATTTATTTAACCGGATTTGGGGAAAATCGCCAAGCGCAGCTGATTGAAACCCAAATCGATGGCAGCGACCCAAAGACTTTGTATAAGGTCAATGGGACGATAATGAGCTTATCCGCTAGTCGCTTAGGCGATCGCCTGATTTTTACGGTTCAAGCAGGCAAAAGTTATCCTAAAGTTGTTATCCTTGATAGAGCGACTTTGCAAGTTACTGAGATTTCTGCGGTTTCTGCCAAACGCACCCATAATTTTAGCGGCGCAATCTCCCCCGATGGGCGCCAATTGTTACTAGCAAATAGCCAAATGGGTAATCCAGAGATTTTTTTGACCGATAGCAGCGGCAATATAAAACAACAACTGACCCATCAACCAGCGATTGATTTAGCCCCTGTGTGGCTGCCAGATGGTCAATCCTTTATATTTACGTCGGATAAAGCCAAATTTTTACAACCGCAACTTTATCAGTACTATTTTGCAAAACAACAATTTTTGCCTTTAAACTTGCCTGGTAAAACCAATGCCATCGCTCGGGTTAGTCCCTCGGGGCGTTTGATCACTTATGTCAGCGATAATAGCCAAGGCAGGCTCGCAGATATGGCAACTAAAAAAAATATCGCTATCAATGATGAAGGATTGGCTGAACCTGCCAACTTTTCGCCCGATGGCAACTATTTACTTTATTCGGCAAAAAACCGCATAAAAATCATCCCAGTACCAACCTTTGAGCCGTTGACACCGCAACAATCCCCTGTTAGCTGGACGGTCGAGTTTGCCGATAGCAACCACCAACCATTTACCATTCGAGAACCGATTTGGGTAATACCCTAAAGTCCATAACAATCAATTGAAATTCTACTGTATGACCCGATAAAAAAAGTAATAATCATTGATGGAAAATTATAATGAACCTAGAAAAACCAACAGATTCACACACACCTGACCCAGCCAACCCACAATTTGGTAGTGGGGCGAATGGTTATCCATCAGCGTTACCGCAATACACGCAGCTCAGTCAACACTTACCGGTGACCCAAAGCCAAATCAGTTATAACCACATTACTTATGCGTTGGCGCTGTTTAGTTATTTTACCGCGGGACTGACTTGGATTATTCCGATTGTGATGAATTATTTAAAGCGCGATGAGGCTAGGAACACGTGGCTTTATAGTCACTTTGATTGGCAAATCAAAACATTTTGGTACAGTATATTTTTTTGGGTGATTGGTTTTGTCATGGTGATTTTTGCAACGGGTGGGCTATTTTTTGGCGCTGCCGTTGATAGCAATCATGCGATGGGTGGCAGCTTTATTGTCGGTGCTTTAGGCGGCTTGATAATCGTCGCCACAGTCTTATGGCATCTGTATCGCATTATTCGTGGTTGGATTGCGTTGTCAAATGGTCGAGCCGTGCCTTAGTCTTTGATTATAGGACGTTAAAAGCTAAAATCTGTAATCTATAAGCCGAGTCAAGCTCATATAGTAGTTAATGTAGCAGTGAAGGCAAAGAAAATTGCAGGTGTTTATTTAGCGTCAACACTGATATAATAGCTTTTCTGATTTTGACGAGATAGTCTAGACAGCGCGTCAACGGGTGCTATCTCTCAAGCTAAATAGGTTAGTTCTGCTTGTATAAAGGGCAGAGTCAATTAGATTCACCCATGCAATGTGAGTGCTTATTCAACTATGTATGCCTTTCTTCGTCCGTTCTTATTTAACACCGATCCTGAAAAAGCCCACGAAATCACGTTATCGTTACTCGAAAAATCGCAAAAATTTGGGATGCTCGGGTTTTTGTACGGTAAGCAAGAACTAACAACCGAATGTATGGGGTTAACCTTTACCAATCCGGTTGGTTTGGCAGCAGGGCTTGATAAAAACGGCGAATATATCGATGCGTTAGCAGCATTGGGTTTTGGCTACATCGAAATTGGTACGATTACCCCAAAACCACAGCCTGGCAATGACAAACCCCGTCTATTTCGTATCAAAGAAGCCCATGCCATTATCAATCGCATGGGATTTAACAATAAAGGCGTCGATTATCTCATTGAGCAAGTCAAGCGTGCAAAATATCAAGGCATTTTGGGTATTAATATTGGCAAAAATGCCAGCACGCCTGTTGAAAATGCCCTTGATGACTATATTTATTGTCTAGAGCGAGTGTATCCTTACGCGTCTTATATTACGGTGAATATCTCCTCTCCCAATACCAAAAACCTGCGTGACTTGCAAAGTGGTGATGCGCTCACGGCGCTGCTTGATGGTATCAAATCACGTCACAGCCAACTCGCTAGCCAACATCAGTATTATGTGCCATTGGTACTGAAAGTTGCCCCAGATTTGGAAGAAGATCAAATTGATTATATTGCCAAAGAATTGGTGCGTTTTGATATTGATGGGCTGATTACCACCAATACCACCTTAAGCCGCAATGGGGTAGAAGACTACAAAACCAGTCAAGAAGCAGGCGGGCTATCAGGTCGACCACTGAGTCACCGTAGTACCCAAGTTCTTGAGCAGTTTGCCGAACGCTTACCGAGCTCAGTTGCACTTATTGGCGTAGGCGGCATTGACAATGGTCAACGTGCGGTTAAAAAGATTGAAGCAGGTGCGGATTTGATTCAACTCTATAGTGGTTTGATTTATGAAGGGCCAGAGCTCATCCAAACCTGTGTTGAAGCCATTGACGGTTATCGTCTAAGCCAACATTCACCCTCTAATTTGTAAATCCCATGATACGAGCTTGACCCGATGACTTTGTTAGATATGGTAGTGTTGTTTGTATTGTTTATTGGGTTGTGGCAGGGGTTTAATAATGGCTTGATGCGCTCACTGGTGGGCATGTTTGGTTGGCTATTGGCGCTGCTGCTCGCCAGTTATTTGGCAAAACCTTTAGCCCCGTTTTTTGTGTCGCTGACGGGCTCAACCGGCCTTAGTATCATTGCGGCATTCTTGGCAATTGGCTTATTTGTCATCGTGGGACTGCAAATCGTATTATGGGTGATGAGTAAAACCTTGCAGGGGCTTAGACTGAGTATCCTAGATAAATTGGCGGGCGCGGGGTTTGGCTTGGTCAAAAATTTGGTCATTGTGTTGATGGTGCTGAGTTTATTGGCGCCTTTTGTCAGTCAACGTGACTTTTGGCAGCAGTCTAAGTTTGCCAATGCGCTACTGCCACTGGCACCTTTTGCGACACAAATCACCCAACAGCTTGCTATCACGCTCGGTAAAACCGCTGCCGATAAAATGGGTCAATAGTGGGGCAAATGGGTCAATAGTATTGGTAAGTTTGACTGACGGCTAAAGTGTTGTAATTGTCAGACGGCAAAAAAGCTAGTTTCATTCAATTTTCATCAGGTCTCTTTTCATCAGGTCTCATAGCCATCCGTGAAAAATCAAAGGGGTAAAATATGTGTGGAGTTGTCGGTATAGCCGCTCACAGTCCGGTTAATCAAATGCTATACGATGCGCTGACTATGCTGCAGCATCGCGGGCAAGATGCCGCGGGTATTGTGACATGTCAAGATGGACGTCTGTTTTTGCGTAAAGAAAATGGCATGGTGCGCGATGTGTTCATGACACGTCATATGATGCGTCTTGTCGGTAATCAAGGCATCGGGCATGTACGTTACCCAACAGCTGGTACGTCTAGCAGTGCGGAAGCTCAGCCTTTTTATGTCAATTCGCCGTATGGTATTACCTTGGCGCATAATGGTAATTTGACCAACGCCGAAGAGATTGCCAAAGAACTGTTTATGGAAGATATGCGCCATATTAATACCGATTCTGATTCAGAAGTCTTGCTCAATGTGCTAGCGCATGAGATGCAAAAACTCGGTATCCAGCATCCAAGTCCCGATGATATTTTTGAAGCGATGACATCCGTCTACAAACGTATCGAAGGTGCGTATGCGGTGGTCGCCATGATTACGGGCTATGGCATTTTGGCATTTCGTGACCCCAATGGCATTCGTCCGCTGATTTTTGGTCAACGATTAGCGGAAAATGGCGGTTTTGAATATGTGGTGGCCTCTGAGTCAGTTGCGTTAACTGCATTGGGTTTTGATATCGTTCGAGATGTGAAGCCCGGTGAAGCGATTTTTATTGATGAAAACAATAACTTTTTTAGTCGCCAATGTGTCGAAGCCAAAGAGTTTAGACCTTGCATTTTTGAATATGTCTATTTTGCCCGCCCAGATTCGATTATTGATAATATTTCTGTTTATAAAGCCCGTATGCGTATGGGCGAGACTTTGGCGCAGAAAATCATCAAAGAATGGGGCGAGGATCATGGGATTGATGTGGTTATTCCTATTCCCGATACCTCACGTACTTCTGCGATGGAGCTTGCCCAGCATCTAGGCGTGAAATACCGTGAAGGTTTTATGAAAAACCGCTATATCGGTCGCACCTTTATTATGCCAGGTCAACAGCAACGCAAAAAATCGGTGCGTCAAAAATTAAGCGCAGTGCCTTTTGAATTTAGAAATAAAAACGTATTGTTGGTCGACGATTCAATTGTACGTGGCACGACTTGCCACGAGATTATCCAAATGGCACGTGATGCAGGCGCCAATAATGTGTATTTTGCCAGTGCGGCGCCACCCGTCAAATATCCCAATGTGTATGGTATTGACATGCCAGCGCGCAATGAGCTGATTGCCTCAGGTCATAGTGTGGAAGACGTTTGTAAAATCATCGGCGCGGATCGTTTGATATTCCAAGATTTGGATGATTTGATTGAAGCGGTACAAGACAAACACAGCGATGCCAAAAAATTTGACTGTTCGGTATTTGATGGCAAATACATCGCTGGTGGTATTGATGAAGACTATTTGGATGAATTACAGCGTAAACGCAGTGATAAAGCCAAACAGAAAAAATCTGGGATACAAGACGTGGCTGATACACCTGTGGATATCGTCGGGGTGCAAACCGAGGTATAAGTTATCCTTCATAAAAAAAGCCCAAGTTGGGCTTTTTTTATGGCTATTGAAAACCTATCAGATTTAATCCCCATAAAAACCCATTAAGGCTAGCAATCCCCACCAGCATACTTAGCAGTAATTGCTTTTTCCAATGATAGCTGAGCAACACCACTAAAAGCGCCAATATCTCTGCCACAAGTAATGGCGATAAGCCCAGACTCATACTCATAGGCTTAGGCTGCTGCCAATGCAATGAAGTTAAAATCAACAGCGTCATCACGGATAATGGCAATGCTTTATTCACCGCGAGCAACAAGGGCGCATCCAATAATCGCTTTGGCAAAATTATCGGGGTTAAGCGGGTGAGAAAAGTCACCAACGCCATGGCAAAAGTAGCGGCGATTAAATAAAAGTTATCAGGTGGTGTGTTCATAATATTCTAACGATTAATGGATAAATTTTTTGGCGGTTGAGCTGTCAGGTAGTTTGAACTATCAGAGAGCTTGCTCATGAGCAGATTTATTGCTCATAAAAAAGTGGATGATAATGAGTCCCAAACTCACGCAAATCGCTGATAGTAAAAGCCAATCGGATATAAAATAAAACGCCGCTGTGAACGCAATGATGGCGATGAATATGGGATAGTAAGCCTTGACCGCTTTAAACTGCTCGTAGGCTAAAATAGCAAATAAGCACACTAATGCAAAATCCAAATGGGGCACCCAATCATTGAGTCCTGCACCCAGCAAAATGCCTAATATGGTACCGATAACCCAATAACACTGATTGAGCAAACTCACAGGTAGTATGAGTCTTTGGCGTTCATTTTCATGAAGGGTGGTTAATAGGGAAAAAGTTTCATCGGTTAACGCAAACAAGCAATAAAATCGACTGATAGGATTGGTTGGTAATTGTTTTAACAAAGGAATGGCATAAAAAGCATGGCGCAAATTTATCGCTAAGGTATTGCTGGCGATGGTTGAGATTCCAACCCCGCCCGCTAACAGCGTAATAGAAGCATATTGCGCCGCACCCGCGTATAACACCACACTAGATAAAATCGCCGCCCATATAGGCAGTTTTGCTGCCACAAACAACACGCCAAAGGCAATCCCTGCAGGGATATAGCCCATTGCTACAGGAAAGCTTACTTTAAACGCCTGTTGCCATAACCCATTTTTCATTAATTCATTTGTCATCATTGCTATTCTTGTTTAGATTTTAGCCATAAAAATACCCTAGCAAGTAGGGTATTTTTGCCGCTCAAATCATTTATTGATTATCTACTACTTTGTTGTCGTAGATAGGCGCATTGATAGGCGCATTGCGGTCTTCAAAAACCACTTCGTCCTCAACAAATTCTGGTTTGACTTCGACAATAAAGTCTTTACGCGACATACCGAGCCACAGTGGAATCGCACTGGCGATATACACCGATGAGAAAGTACCTAAAATCAAGCCAATGAGCAATGCTACAGAGAACCAATGTAAGCTTTCGCCGCCAAGCAGCAGCATCGCGACTACCACTAGCAACACCGTTGAAATGGTCATAATAGTACGACGTAGCGTTTCAGTGAGCGATAAATTGACAATTTGCGTTGGGCTAGCACCACGGACACGGCGGAAATTCTCACGGATACGGTCAAATACGACGATAGTATCGTTAATCGAGTAACCAATCAGTGATAACACCGCGGCAAGCACGGTCAAATCAAACGGCCATCCGAAAAATGCGAAAATACCCACGGTGATAATACTATCATGAAATAACGCCAACACCGCGCCTAAGGCTAATTTGGCTTGGAAACGCACCATCACATAAATAAACATACACAGTAATGCCAGTGCCGTTGCCCCCAAGGAGCTGATATAAATCTCATTACCTACTTGACTGCCAACCACGTCAATGTTCTTGATGGTAGCATTGTTATTGGGTAAATCTAACGCAGTATCGAGAGAGTTTGATAACCCTTCGATTTGTTTTTGCGGGGGCAGGCGTACCAGAATTTCTTTGTTACTGCCCAAATATTGCACCACACTGTCATTGATTTTATGGCTCGTTAAGGCTGACTGAACTTGGGCTTGTTGCACGGGTTGCTCATAAACAACCGTGGCTGACACACCGCCAGTAAAGTCCAAGCCTAGATTTAAACCTTTGGTTAAAATAGCGACCAAAGCCAGAATCGTTAAGATGGCAGATAATATGGCAAAAGGTTTAGATACTTTCAAAAAATTAATGATACGCCGACCGGCAAAGAATTTTTCACCGCCAAAATCCTCTGCCGAAAATTCAGCGCTGGTAGCGTTAGCCACAGCCACCTCAGCGTTTTGGGTTGTTGTATCGGAGGAGTTGGCAGGTTGCTTGACCAAATTTTTATTCACCCCTTTACCATTACGGCGCGGCGTTTTGCGGTGCTGTTTATTTGATGCTATTTCATCACTACGACGTACGCCGAGCTCTGAGAGTTTTTGCTCGGGGTTGATGGGTTCTGAGCCGTCTAAACCGTCTAGATCCTCTAACTTGTCATCATTCATTATTTATTCGCTCCTTAACCAATACTTAGGCGTTTGACAGTTTTGCGGTAGCCATAAGCTAACTGTACCAGTGCACGCGTGACGGTCACTGAGGTGAAGATAGAGCTGGCAATACCAATGGCTAAGGTGACAGCAAAACCTTTAATCGGACCTGTACCAATCGCAAATAAAATAAATGCGACAATCAAGGTAGTCAGCTGTGCATCAAAAATACTGGTAAATGCGCGGTTAAAACCTGCCACAATCGCAGATTTTGGTCTGGCGCCGTTGGCAAGCTCTTCGCGGATGCGTTCAAATATCAGCACGTTGGCATCCACCGCCATCCCGATGGTTAACACGATACCTGCGATACCCGGCAATGTCAGGGCAGAACCAATCAATGACATGATGGCTAAAATCATCATTAAGTTAAAAATCAGCGCGATATTGGCAATTAAGCCGAATAAACGATAAAAGATAATCATAAATAAGAACACGAGTAAGTAGCCGACTTGGGTAGAGAACATACCTTTTTGGATGTTATCTTGCCCCAATGATGGACCAATAGTACGTTCTTCAACAAAATACATGGGCGCCGCTAGCGCACCTGCACGAAGTAACAAAGCCAGCTCTGAGGCTTCTGCATTACTATCTAAGCCCGTGATTTGGAAAGTTGAGCCAAAGACGCCTTGAATGGTCGCTTGATTGATAATATGGCTTTCTGCGTAAGGTGTTCTTACTTCTTTATTTTGACCCGTCACTGGGTCTGGCTGGAAGGTGACACGCTGCTTATTTTCAATAAACAGCACCGCCATTTGTTTGCCCACTGATTTTGCTGTGGTGTTTTGCATCAAACGACCACCCGCGTTATCCAGCGTGATATTCACTTGGGGGCGACCATTTTGATCCATCCCTGCTTGGGCATCCTGTACGTTTCGACCGGTGACCACAGCTTGACGTTCCAATAAGGTTTTTTGTGGGCTATCGACTTCACCAAATGAATAGGCTTCAGTGCCTGCAGGCAATACCCCAGATGGATTGGCTTGGAAAGTATTGTTTTGGTCAGACACCATACGAAATTCTAGATTGGCAGTACGACCAATGACCCGTTTGGCTTCTGCGGTATCTTGTACCCCGGGTAATTCCACCACAATACGGTTGGCACCTTGGGATTGCACCACGGCTTCAGCCACGCCTAGCTCATTAATACGGTTTCGTAAAGTCGTCAAGTTTTGGGTGACCGCATCTTGAGAGATTTGTGAAATCGTTGACTGGGTCAAGGTCATGTTAATCGCTGGACCCCCCGCATTGATTAGCGGTTGTAATTCGTAATTTGTCCCAAAGCGACTACGTAACACATTCATGGCTTGATCACGCGCGGCATTATCGACAAAGTTTAACGTCAGATTATTTTGCCCTGCTTGTAAATTGGTCACGGCAATTTTTTGGTTGCGTAGCTCTGTACGAATATCTCGGGTTAGGTTTTCCAAACGCTGAGAGACGGTTTTGCTCATATCGACTTCTAGTACAAACCGTACACCACCCCGCAAGTCCAAGCCTAATTTAATAGGATTGCCGCCAATATTACGTAGCCATGCTGGCGTGGTTTGTGCCAAGTTCAGTGCCACAACGTAATTGTCGCCAAGCTTTTCTTTTAGCACTTGTTGCGCTTTAAGCTGCGTTTCAGTCGACTCATCACCAATTTTTAACAAAGCTGATTTACCATCAAAACTGTTGTTTTTGGTTGGGATATTGGCGGCATTTAGGATGGTTTCCGCTTGTTTTAACACATCATTGGTCAATGTGGTACTAGCGGAAGCCCCCGTGATCTGAACGGCGGGCTTGTCTGGATAAAGGTTTGGTAGGGCATACAGGGTGCTCAGTAGCAGCACAATGCCGATTAAAAAGTATTTCCAAGCAGGGTAGTGCATAATCTTGACTTCTTAAACTTGATTTTTTTAGGTAACTAGTTGTTCTACTAGGGCTATTAACCGCGATCAACAAGGCAGTACAATATCATAATAGCCAGTTGGCAACTTAACAGAATGCTAGGTCGCCAACCTGACAGGTGAGCTGCATCGGCAATTATTTAAGACTATCAATGGTACCCACAGGCAATACCGAAATGATTGAGGCACGTTGCACCATCACCTCTTGGGTAGTATTTAATGCAACAACCGCATATTCACCTTGAAGCTTTTTGATTTTTCCCATCAAGCCACCGGCAAATACCACTTCATTGCCTTCTTTAATGGCATCAATCATTTGACGATGCTCTTTGTTACGACGGCTTTGTGGTCGGATAATAATGAAGTAAAAAATAGCAAAAAAAGCCAATGGCAATAGCATTTGCATGATGGTGGAAGCACCCGTTCCAGTAGGCGCTGCCGCCGCACCTTCCGCATGGGCAGATTGGATAAATGCTAAAATAGCGGTAAGTAGCATAGTTAAAATACCCTTCAATTGAGATTTAGTCATAAAATGGTGATAAAAACAACCTGTAATGATAACCGATTTAGCCAAATTAATAAATGATTAACCCTTGTTTGCTGAAATAATTCAGCGCTAGGAAGATGAACGGTGAGTAGAAAATCCAGCGATTTTGGATAGTTTTGGATAATAAGGTCAAAAATTTTTATCGGAATTATTCACTATTTTATGCTTGATTATTAACAATGACGTAACAATAAAGTTAATGGTTATGCTATGCTTAGTTGTAACAAATTATTTCTTTTAGGGTCAAACAATTGGTGTTACCAATTGAAGGAAAATCTCATGACTATCACGTTAAATTTTCAACCGATTGATAAAATCCGAAAGCAGGTAAGGTCAAAACTATGGTTAGGGTTAGTCATCGCGACTTCGTTAACCGTCCCAACGCTGGCAAACGCTGAGATCGCCCAGCGTGATATCGATAATTACGGTGCGGCGATGGCGGCTGCAGCAAATGCTAAGAGCATTTCGCGCGTTGCAAGCCTAGTGGCTGATGATGCCTTGATATCTGTGTCGCGTAAAGGAAAAACCACGACCTTAAATAAAAGCAATTATC
>NZ_DALZSV010000054.1:5679-15865 GCF_032014955.1 Moraxella sp. CTOTU47724 | reverse complement strand
CTGAAGTTACGCACCGCTAATAGCCTTAAGCTGGGCAAAAGCCGACTGATTAGCAGAAATTAGTAACTTTGTACGCAAAGCGAAATGATTTAACTTGGTTTTGATTTTCAAACACTCAAGCTTAAACACCGCATACATAGCTAAAAACATATGATTAAACCGAGCCCTTTGGCTATGAGCAGGCGACTTACCCAAATTGGCATTTTGCTTTAACGACTTATGATACACTTCAACCTGCCATCGTTTTTGATAGCCGTTGATAAATTTATCTTTGTCGCATTGCAAATCTGAGCATACCAGATATAACACCCCTATACTATCGTCCTTGTTTGTAAACTTAGCGTAATAACAAGACTTCATCATGATAGTCATTTAAAAAGCCGTGAACAGGGGTATTATCGGGTAGATTAGATTCATCAATACGTACAAAGTTACCTTTTTCTCTATCATCCGGGGTTAAAGCCACCAAGCGATTTGACTTTAACGCAAAGATGAAATGCTTGTTAGCTTTACGAATATGTTTGAATGTCGCTTTGGCTGAAAACCAAGAATCGGCTAATACATAGTCGAATTTGACTTGGTTTTTGATTGCGCTATCAAACATATCAAGCAGTCGCTGATTTTTGGTTTTATCGCTTTTACGTTTAACGTTGCCTTTGTCATCGGTAAAGACATTGGGTTTGGTGATGATGTCAAAGCTTAAGGGTATGTCGATATCTTTGCGATGATACAGACAGTTAAGCAGGTTAATGCCTTTAACATTTTTGTTTTGGGTGTGGTCGTAGTGCCAGCAGTTGATGTCGTCGACGCTTGTGTGTGGTTTGGGCTGTATGGTGTCATCAAAGATGAGATAGCCGATGGCATTGGGTGTGGCATTTTCATGCTGTCTTAGCATGGGTTTAATCAGTTGCCATTGTTCTTTGGCGGTGAGTGTTTCACTGTTTAGAAAGCGGGTGATGCTGTCATGGTAGATGCTCCCTTGTAGTAGATTGGCAAGTCCTGTGGCGGTGGTTTGCCCAAAACTTGCGATGAGGTAGTCGCTGTAGAGTTCTATCATGTCTTTGTTCATTTGTTTACTCTCGCTGACTGCTTTTTTTGTTATGATAGCGCTTTTTTAAAGGGCTGCGTAACTTCAGTTAATATTATTGATATGTTTTTATTAAAGTAAATAATAGCGGTTATTATTGAACGCCAAATACGACAAAACTGCTGAATTCCTTAACGGGTTCCCTTTTCAACAATAACAAGTGTTTTTAATGAAAAAGGTATCTGATTTCACTCTAAAAAAACTTTACTAGCATAGCCAATAAAATCTTGAGCATAATGTTTCAGTTTATTGCTAAATGTTTATTAGTGTTAATTTGTTAACTATTTCTTGATCAGTTATTTACAATTCAACAAGACAAGCGTAAATTTGCGACTAAACACCTGTTTGTAGAATGGATTTGCCTTAAGATGTCGTTAATTTATACAGTTAGTTTCCCCAAGCGTGCTGTTCAATCATTGCCTCGTTTACCCAAAACCATAAAGATGTATCCTATCAGCCTATGGCTAATTTTACCTATATTAGCCCAATCTCAAGCGATGGCACTCACCCCCCAACAAATTGCTGATAACCAAATACAGCTACAACAACAGCGCGACGCCGCGCGCAATCAGGCATTGATTCCAAACCCCACAGTAACCATTGATACCAAAGCCGTGGCGCCAACTAACGTCTCTGCCACGGTTGACCCCAATGCCCCTTGCTTTACCATTAACCAAATCGCCCTGACTGCCCTTGATCATAAAGCCTATCAAGACCTACACACCTTCGACTTTGCGCTATTGCCAGTAACCCAAGGCAATACCAGCGTACTGGGCAAATGCTTAGGGATTAATGAGATTACCAGCGTGGTTACCCAAGTACAAAATCGCATCATTGAGCGCGGCTATGCCACCACCCGCGTGGTCATTGGTAACCAGAACTTGCAAAGTGGCACCTTACTGTTAACCATTATTCCAGGTTATATCGATCAAATTAAAGCCGATACCCGACAAAGCAACGTACCTGTGTATGTTGACGCCACAGGGCTACCCGCCAACTTTGCCCCTGCGCTGCCGTTAAAGTCTGGTGATATCTTAAATATTCGTGACCTTGAGACCGGTCTTGAAAACCTAAAGCGGGTGCCGACCGCTGACGCTGATTTTTCTATCAGTCCAAGCAGTACTTCGCAAGCCCCGGGTCACAGTGATGTGTTAATCAAATACGCGCAGCGCCGTAAAGCGCGCTTAGGCATCGGTATTGATGACTCTGGGTCTAAAGCCACTGGTAAATACCAAGGCAATGTCACGCTAAGTCTCGACAATGTCGCCAATTTAAATGATCTGCTGTATGTCAGCTATGGCCGCGACCTGGGCAACCAAATTAATGATCAAGTCCCTGGCGATAAAGGTAGCGAAAACTATGCCTTGGGCTATGTGCTACCGATTGATCGCTGGTTATTGGATGCCAATGCCAGTCATTATACTTATAATCAAACGGTGGCTGGTGCTAACCAAGACTACCAGTACCGTGGTGAAAGCGACAACCTGACAGTGGGCAGCCACTATTTGGCCCACCGTGATGCTAACAGTAAAACCTGGTTTAACGCCGGCGGCTTTGTGAAATCACAAAACAATTATATTGACGATACTGAAGTGGACGTACAGCGCCGCAAAATCTCCGGTTGGACCGCAGGGCTGACTGATGAACGCAAATTAGGCGATGCTTCGCTGAGAACTGAGCTAACCTATCAACGTGGTACCGGTGCTTTAGATGCCATTGACCCGCCTGAGCGTTTATTTAACGAAGGCACCGCCCGTACCGGTATTTACAAACTTAGCAGCAGTTTAACCCGGCCGTTTCGCTTAAACCTAGCTAACAAACCACAGCAGTGGGTGTATAGCGGCAGCTTAAAAGGCCAATATGCCATGGATGCGTTGGTGCCCAGTGAGCGTATGGCGATTGGCGGTCGTTACAGCGTGCGCGGCTTTGATGGTGAACGCACCTTGGCCGGTGATCACGGCGTTTTAGCCCGTCAAGATGTGAGCTTATATTTAGCCAACCAACCGCATGCCATCTACGCCGGTGTTGATGCTGGGTATGTGTCCATGAAAAACAAAGACCAAAACGATTTACTGCTCGGCCACAGTCTAGTTGGCGCTGCGGTGGGTATCAAAGGTCAAATCGCCCCACTGCACGCAAGCTATGATGTGTTCACCGGTTACCCACTCAAACAGCCGGATGGCTTTGGTGACAAACATTGGGTATCAGGCTTTAGCTTAAACTTTGAATTTTAATCTCTTTAACCCTGTCTTGACTGTATTAGGGACGGCAGGGCTTGATGTTTTTTACCAACCTATTACCTTACCCCTACTCGCTGCACGCATTGACCTCCCATCTTCCTAAAAAAACAGCATAGGGTTAACCCAATAAGGAAAACGCTATGAATAGCCGCCTGTATCGTGTGATCTTTAATAAAAACCTAGGTCGCCTAGTCGTGGTTTCAGAAAAAACTGTGGCTCAAGGCAAAGCTGGCAGCCAAGGTGGTCATGACAACAGCCACAGCACAGCTAACAGTCAAGCATGGGGTATGGTTGGCTACTGCTATGGTAAATGGCTGTTACTTACCGCAGCTGTTTTAGTCAGTTTAGGGACGGCACAATGGGTCCATGCCGACGTACAAACCCAAGTGATTGCCGATAGCAGTGCCGGTAAAAACGAACAAGCCACCATTTTAACAACCGCCAGTGGCATAACCCAAGTTAACATCCAAACCCCCTCAGCGGCGGGCGTCTCTAAAAACAGCTTTAGTCAATTTGATGTGGGTAGTGACGGCGTTATCTTAAACAACAGCCGAAAAAACACCCAGAGCCAAACGGCTGGGTGGGTGGAAGGCAACCCGTGGCTTGGTAAAGGGGAAGCCAAAGTTATTTTAGGTCAGGTCAATTCAACCAGTCCCAGTCAATTGGCCGGTTACACCGAAATTGCCGGCGGCAAAGCCGAGCTGGTGATTGCTAACCCCGCGGGTATTACCTGTTCGGGCTGCGGTTTTATCAATGCCTCTCGCACCACCCTAACCACCGGTCAAGCACAAATGGCGGATGGCAGACTCACTGGATTTGATGTGGGTGGCGGCAAAATTCGTATTGATGGTAAAGGCATGGATACCAGCACCAGTGACTATACGCAATTGATTGCTCAAACCAATGAGATTAACGCAAAGGTGTATGCTAAAAACTTGGATGTGATTTCAGGCACTAATCAAGTCAGCTATGACAGCGATGCCAGTAACACCCAAATTACCCATAAAGACCCAGCGGCAACTAACCAAGCCACCGGCGTTGCTTTAGATGTTTCAAGCCTTGGCGGTATGTACGCCGGTAAAATCCGCCTGATTGGTACCGATAAAGGCTTAGGGGTAACCAATGCTGGGGATATCAGTGCCAGCAATAGCTTAAGTTTGGATGCCCAAGGTAACCTCACCAACACCGGCTTTATGGGTGCCAAAGACGGTGCAACAGTAAACGTCAATGGCAATGCCATCACCAACAGCGGCACCATTGCCAGTAGCCAACAAGGCGTGCAGCTTACTAGTAGCAGCTTAACCAACAGTGGACTGATTAGCGCACGCTCACAAGGTTCTATCCGCAATACCACCAACACCAACACCGGTACCATCAGTGCCGGACAAGTGAATCTAACCACTGACAGCCTTAGCAACCAAGGGCGGATTGAACAAACCGGCAGCGGCAACCTTGCTGTTACCACGAATAGCCTGACCAACCAACACCAAGCGGTGATGGGCCAAGCCTTGTATGCTGATCAACCGACTGCCACTACCCCAAGCTTAGCCAACGCCCCTAGCACCGCGGCAACGGGCAGTCAGCAAGTTGCCAATAGTAACAACAGCACCAATCCTACCCCAGATACGTCTGTACCAGTGCTTGAACCGGTGACGGCTAACGGGCAAATCACGGCTAAACAGATTGACAACCAAGGCAGCAATGCCATTATTACTGCCAATGGCGGTATGGATGTCACCACCCAAACCTTAACCAATACGGATAAATCCAGTATTGCAGTCAATGGTCTACAAGCGGATAACCGCGTTAATAACCAAAACAGCCGCATACAGCTTGATACACTAAACTGGCAACTTAGCCAGTTTAACAACGCGCAAGGGCAAATTGTTAGTAAGCAGGGTATTCACCTGACCAGCCAATCGCCGATTAATAATGCCCAAGGCGTGTTAGCAACTTTAGGCGATGCCCGTATTGACAGTGCTGGGGCAATAAATAATAGCGACGGTGTGATTCAAGGCAAAGTCACCGATATCCGTGCTGCAAGTCTAGATAACAGCCGCGGCACAGTCGATGCCAAAGGCAATTTAACGCTAACCAGCCAAGGCGACTTAATCAATACGCAAGGTAATATCAGTGCCCAAGGCGCTGCCAATATCACCGCCGCAGGATTAAACAATGATCGCGGCGCCATTACCGCGACCGGTGGGCTTACCACGCAAAGTCAAAATCTTACCAACAGCGGTCAGCTGTATGGCGGCACAGGTAATCGCTTGACCAGCGGCGCCATTGATAACAGCGGCATTATTGGTAGTGGTGGTGCGACGACTATAACTGCTAGCAGCCTGAACAACACTAGCACCGGTGTGCTAGCCGCTGGCTTAAACGCCGATGGCACCTTATCGACCGACAAAGCAGATCTGATCGTCAATACAACAGGCGCCCTAACCAGCCGTGGTACGCACCTTGCGACCGGCAAATTCAGTCTAACCGGCAACCCCACCGATTTAGCCGGTAGCACTACCCAAGCGGGGGAAATTAGCTTAAGCTCAGACGGTGATTTATCCACCCAAGGCGCCAAGCTTACCGCCACCGAGACCATGAGCCTAAATGCCAAAGGCAGGTTAAATAACCAAAACGGTGAATTGGCGGCTAACACGCTTAAACTCACTGCCAACGCGTTAGATAACCGACATGGCAATATTACCCAAGCAGGCACCAATGATTTAAGCCTAAACTTACCTGGCGGACTCAATAACCAAGATGGTGTCATTGCCACCAATAGCCAAAACTTGACCATTAACACCAGCGAGTTAAACAACCAAACTGGTAACATTCAGCATGCAGGCAGTGGCAGTCTTTTATTGACCGCAAGCCGCGTGAATAATAGCCAGCAAGGCAGTGTATTAAGCCTGGGCGAGCAAACCTGGCAGATTGCCGGTGATATTAATAATAGTGACAACCAACAACGCGGCGGTATTCAAGGCAAACGCTTTGATATTAACGCGAACAACTTAAACAATGATAATGGGGTGGTCGCTGCCTTAAGTCCTACGTCGAGCGCTGACAGCCGTCTAGATTTAACAGGGACGTTGGCGAACACCAACAAAGCGGCTGTTTATGCCAGTAATGGCAGCTTAGCGATAACGGCAGCTGACATCACTAACGCCGGGCAAATCAGCAGTCGTGATCAGTTAACCACCACCAGTCAACGCTTTAACAATACCGGTAGTGTCTACGCGGGCGGCAATGCCGCTATCACCAACCAAGGTAATTTAACCAACACTGCCATGATGGCAGCTGGTAACCAGCTAACCTTGGATACGGGTAGCCTTACTCAAACGGCTAGCGGTCAATTGATCGCCGGCCTTACCCCTGATGGCAAATTAAGCACCCTACCTGCCCATTTAACCATCACTAGCCGTGATGCGCAAAGTAATGCCGGGTTAAACATGGCCACCGGTGATTTAACGGTTACAGGCAGCGCATTGAACTACACCGGTAGTCAAAACCAAGCGCAAACTATCGCACTCACTGCTAAAACGGGTGATATCACTCTAAGCGGCGCGCAAACCCAAGCAGCCGGACAAATCGCTCTTACCACCCCTGCAAGCTTGATACATGACTCGTTAGATGCGACGCACAAGGCAGTGATGCAAGCGGATCGCTTTGCCATTAACGCCGGTAATCTGTCGAACCAAGGCGGCACTATCAATCAAACCGGCAGCGCCGATTTCACCATTCACACGGGTAATTTTAATAACCAAGGCGGTCAATTGGGTGGCAATGCCAGCAACCTTAATGTAACCGCCACAGGGATTGTCAATAACCAAGACGGGGCACTGATTCACACTGGCAGCGGTGACATGCGTATCAGTGGTGCCAGTGTCAATAACACCCACGGTCAATTGATCACCAATAGGGGGTTAACTTTAACCAGCGCAGGCACCGTCACCAATGATGCCGGTGTCATACAAGCAGCGCAGGCAACGATTACTGCTGGGCAGTTAACTAACCAAGCGATCAATAACCAAGGCGGTAAAATTTTAACCAGTCAAGGCGATTTAACGGTAACGGGCAGTGTCAACTCGCAAGGCAGCGACTCGGTGATTCAAAGCGCCAACGATCTGACGGTAAACGGTGGGACGATTACCAATGGCAATGGCGCCATGCTATCAGCTGCCAAGGCGTTAACGGTGAATGCTGACGCGCTTAACAATGACAAAGCATTAATTGTTGCCAATCAAGCGATGGCGATTAATGCAGGTAGCACCACCAACGCTGGCAGCATTGGCAGTGTCAATGATGCGGTCACTATAGCAGGTGGCAGTCTAACCAATACCGAGTCCGGTAGCATTCAAGCCGCGAAAGCGATTAGCATTACTCAGGGGAATGTCGCCAACCAAGGTGTGATTGCCAGCAATGATGCGTTGAATGTGACCGGCTCTGGCGCAATCGATAATCATAGCGGGACCTTGGCGGGTAGCAACGTGGCACTAACGGCGCAAACGCTCAACAATAACGCCGGCTTCATTAGCCAAAGTGCAACCGATGGCAGTTTAACCATCACCACCCAAGGGCTACTTAGTAACCAAAACACCAAATCGACTACAAAACCAGTGGGTATCATAGCCAATGGCACTGCTGTCATTCACGCGGGCGATGTCAATAACAATCACGGTCGTATCAACGCCGATACTTTAAACCTTACTAGCACCGGTAGCAGCATCAATAATAAGGCAGGGGAAATCGCGGCCAAACAAGCGTTAACAGTCAATGCCGGCAATGCTAACTTAACCAATCAAACCGGTCAGCTAATGGGTCATACCACCAGTGTGACCGCAGCCGTAGTTGATAACAGCAATCATGGCTTGGTGCTGGCCAATCAAGATTTAACGGTGGATGCCGGCACTATTAGCAACAGCGATACCAAACAAGCTCCCGATGCTATCTTATCGCAAGGGTTGATTGCCGGTGGTAATGCCACGTTAAATGCGGCAGTGATCGACAATAGCAACGGTCAAGTGGTCGCGGGTAATGCCGCCACATTAAATATTAGCCAAACGCTTAATAATGCTAACGGTCGTATTGAATCAACTCATGTTCAGGTCAATGGTAGTGCCAATGTGGATAACCGTGCAGGTAGCATTAACGGTTATACACAGGCGGATGTCACGGCTAAAAATCTGGTGAACACTGGCGGTCAGCTACGTGCGCCTACTTTAAATCTGGCATTTAACGACAGCTTTACCCATGGTGCCACCGATAAGCTTGAAGCCGATAATTTAAGCTTAACCAGCCAAGGCGACTTTACTAACCAAGGTAAGCTTGCGATAGCTAAGCACTTAGCAGTCACTGCACAAAACATTGATAACCAAAAAGATGCCAGTTTAGAAAGCGGCGATTTAACGGAGCTGAATGCTAGCAATAATATTCAAAACCGCGGGTTGATTAATGGCGATAAAACCTATTTGACCGCTGGCAATACGCTCAATAATCTAAGCGATGGTCGTATTTATGGGGATTATGTGGCGATTAAGGCCAATACGCTCAATAATACCCCTGATTTATATTCTAAAACCAAGGTTGATTATTGTGAGCCTAGTTCTGGTTGTGCAGTTGAATATAAAGCGATATTGCCGACCACTAGACCACAAGTTCAGATTGGCACTGAAAAAGTGTTTTCTCAAGAAATCCCTATTTACGGACCTGATCCCAATCCAAGCCAAGAATGGGTTGATGCTCATACTACTTATGAGCCAACTTATTATGCGGTGACATCCGAACCGGCACCGGTGATTGCCGCGCGTAATCGCTTAGATATTGGGGTTAAACAGTTAAACAATAATCCTAATCCTGCACGCGCTGGCATATTTAATCCCGACTTCAATGGTCAAGCGCAGCTTTTAAGTAATGGAGAGTTACATATTGGTGGCGATTTGGATAATTCATATCAAGCGGTTGGAAGCGCCCAAACAATTACCAACCTTGGTGCTACCATTCAATCATCAAAGGATATGTATATTAAGACTGATAGTCTATTAAATGGTAATCCTACTTTCCAAAAAATTAATGAAGTCATATCAGCTAAAGATGAAATAAAGTGGCAATTTAAAGATGATGATAAAAAACGGTTCTTCTTTGAAAATGAGTTACGTAAAAGCAGCTGGGATTACTATACAAAAGACACCAATGAAAAACTTGGTGAAGATTATAAAGAATATAACTATAAAATATATACCTTAAAAGACCGAGTCGTTGCATCTGATCCTGCAAAAATGATAGCAGGACAAGACATCTATCTAGAAGGCAATGATTTAAAAAATGATAAAAGCATTCTCTTAGCGGGTGAAACTGGTCAGATTCATGGCAAAGAGCTTATTAATGAGGTAAATAACGCCAATACCTTGGGTAAAGAAAGTTCACTAAAAGATGGGCACTATCAACTAAAAGAAGTTCATTGCCATGCCGCTTGTAGTAAAAAAAGTTTAGATAAAGTTGGTCCAAAGGTTCCATTCGTTGAAATGGGTGAGTCAACCTCCTTTAAATTGCCGATTTTAAATGCCGATGTTAAAAATATCTACACAATATTACCTCCAGCTCAAGCAGCTATAGTTGATCGTGTTAATGGCCTTATTAACGCCCTAAACACGCTTAAACAAAGCACCCAGTCTGCCTCTAATCAAACAGGCAGCGCTAACAATCATGCTGCAGCAAAACAAGACGCCCTAAAGCTACTTGCCGACTTTGCCAAAGCCAACCCTGACAGTCTGACGGATGACCAACAAAAACAGCTATCTGACATCCTAGCTGCACAAAAGGACGGTAAAGGGGTTAGCCAAGCACAATTAAATGGTTTAAT
>NZ_DALZSV010000054.1:0-5669 GCF_032014955.1 Moraxella sp. CTOTU47724 | reverse complement strand
AATTGACAGCTTAAATAGTAGCATCAAGTCACAATATACCGAAGAAGTACGTGCCACTGGCAATACCCCTACCCTGCCTAGCAGTAGCCTATACAACATCGATCCCAATAACCCCAATGGTTACCTAATTGAAACCGACCCAGCCTTCGCCAACTATAAAAAATGGCTATCATCAGACTACATGATGCAGCGTCTTGGCTTAGATCCAAGCAACATGCACAAGCGATTGGGCGATGGCTACTATGAACAAGGCTTGATTCGTGACCAAGTCATGGCGTTAACCGGTCGTCGCTTCCTAGGCGATTACACCACTGATGATGCCATGTATCAAGCACTGATGGACAATGGGGTGACTGTGGCGAAAGCCATGAACTTACGCCCTGGTATTGCCCTCACCGCAGAACAAATGGCACAGCTGACCACGGACATTGTGTGGCTGGTTGAGCAAACCATTACCTTAAAGGATGGTACTAAACAAACGGTATTGGTACCCAAAGTCTATGTTCGCTCAAAGGTCGGTGATTTAAAAGGTGACAGTAGTTTAATTGCCGCCCGCAACATGGATATGCAGCTCACCGGTGATTTAACCAACCAAGGCAATATCGTGGCCCATAATGGCTTACGTATCAGTGCCAATAACCTCAATAACCAAAACGGCGGGGTAATCCAAGGTAACTTTGTTCAAGTTAACACCAAAAACGATTTAAACAACCTAGGCGCTACCTTAAAAGCTAACAATGCCATGGCTCTCGATGTGGGGGGCAAGCTAAATAACAGTAGCACCACTTATCATACCGAAAGTAAAGCGGGTCAAAGCAATGCTTGGCGCACCGGCATTGACCAAATCGGTCAAATCTATGTGGGCGATGGCTTAAAAGGTAAAACCTATGACAACGGTCGACCCCTTACCACGTTAAGCATTGATGTGGGTGGCAACGCCACCTTTAATGCCGGTCAACTCATCAACCATGGCGGTACGTCTCGTTTGGTTTCCCAAGGTGATGTGGCGTTGAATGCGGTGAATACGGGTTATCAAACCAATGCCATTGGTGATAGCAATAACTACTACAAAGTGGGTCAAACTCAGGATATTGGCAGCGTGGTCGCCAGCCAAGGCAGCACTTATATTCAGTCCAAAGGGGGTAGTATCACCGGTACGGCAGTGACCATTCACAGTGAGGATGGCAGCAGCTATCTCGATGCTAACAAAGACATTGCCTTAAAAGAAGGACGTGCCACCAGTAATTTAGAAACCGCTATTAAAACCACTGAAAAAAGCTTGTTAAGCCGTAAAACCACCCAAGATCGCAACAGTGCGACCAGTGATGAAGCGATTAGCGGCAATGTCACCGGCGATCGTGTGGTTATAAACGCGGGCAATGACATCCAGTTAACCGCCACCAATGCGATCAGCCAAAGCGGCACCACGCTTAATGCTGGTAATAATCTTACCCTTGATGCCGCAGAGAACCGCTATAGTCAAAGCAGCAGCCATAACCAGAAAAAATCAGGACTATTTGGTAATGGTGGTGCAAGCTTTACTTTAGGCACCCAAAAAACGGCCAATGACAACCGTACTGACTCAACGACGCATACCGGTAGTGTCGTCGGTAGCTATAATGGCAATACGGTCTTAACGGCAGGTGATCATTACCAACAAACCGGCAGCAAAGTATTTGCACAGAACCAAACCACTGATAATCCCAAAGACTTAAATTACGGTACCACGGTGATTAATGCCAAATCAGCCAATGTCACCAATACCACAGCAACGACCGAATCGCATAACAGCCAAAGCCAAAAAACTACTGGCTTAACGGTGAGTGTGTCGAATAGTTTAATTGACCAAGCGCAAGGCATTAACAGCCTCGTTAAAGCCGGCGAAACCACCAACAGTGATCAAATGAAAGTCATGGCAGGGGTTGCAGGGTTTAACAAACTACGCACCCTAAAAAACGGGATTGAAGATGCCATGAACCCCATGACCGTCGATAAAGCTGGTCACTCCATCAAAAAAGACACCGAACAAACCCTAAAAGGCATTGGTAACACCCGTATCCAAGCCACCATTGGCAGTCAATCGAGCAAATCGAATCAAGATAGCTTGTCAGGCAACAACGAAGCCTCGAGCATTGATACCAATAACTTGGTGCTTAATATCCAAGGTAAAAGCAAAGACAGCGACTTTGTGGTTACCGGTAGTGACTTAAACGTTAATGGCGATTTGTACAACAACGTCGAAGGCGATGTGATTGAACAAGCCGCGACCACCAAAGGCTATGAGCGTAGCAATAACAAGTCCAGTGGCTTTGGGATTGGGGTGTATGCCGATACCACAGGCAATGCTGGATTTACTGCCAATGCCAATATGGCAAAAGGTTATGGTAATGGTGAAACCACCACCCAAACCAATAGTCATGTCAATGTCGCAGGTATCACCTATCAAAATGTCGGTGGCAACTATATCCTAGACGGTGCGGTGGAAAAAGGCGGCTACATGACCGGTCATATCGGTGGCGGCATTAAAGCCACCAGCCGTCAAGATACCGCTAAGTATGAGGGGAAACAAACCAATGCGGGCTTTAGTGCCGATATTGGCTTTAATGGTGTACCACAAAGTCTGTCAATCAATGGCGGTCGTACTCGCGCAGGTGCTGATTATGCGGCAGTGACTGAACAAACAGGCTTACAATACCAAAAATCGGATGTGGTGGTTGATGGTAAGAGTAGCTTTAAAGGGGCATATTTTACCACAGCAACCCCTGAGGATAATAAAACTCAGTTTAAGGGTGGCTTAGAAGCCAGTGATATCCAAAACCACAGTGAGTATAGAGCCGATGGTATTAATGTTGGCTTGTCGGCAGGAGTGAATCCTACCACGCAAAAAATCAATCCACCGGGTATTAGTGGCATTGGTTATGGTAAGGATGGTGATAGCCAAACCAGTACCACGTATGGTGCGGTCACGGGTATGGCAGGAAAGCCTGCGGTGACCACGGCAACTGTGGGTGATTTGAATAAACCACTTGCCAATAACTTTGATAAGGATAAAGTTAACGAGCAGATTAATGCTCAGGTTTCGGTGAGTCAGGCGTTTGATACGGAGCGTCGTAGTTATCGGTTGGAGATGGCTCAAGATGAGCAGAAACTGAGGGATCAAGCCAAAGAAGCTGAAAAACGTGGGGATAAGGCAGCCTATGATGACTTGATTGCTAAAGCGGATAAACAACAACAAAATATGGTGCTCTTTGATAGTATCACTGGGGCGATTTATGGTCCTAATACCAATGGGGCTACAGGATATGTGGCTAAAGCGGTTGCTCCAGAGATTTCGTATCAGATTGGTCAGTATTTTAAAGGCAATGACTTTTTAAATGGTCTTGATGGAGGCAACCGAAATGGTGAGGGTTCTACTCCGCATATTTTAGCACATGGTATATTAGCGGCTGCGTTGAGTGCAGCGACGGGCAATGATGTTACCACAGGTGCGTTGTCTGCGATGGGGGCTGAGAAAGGAGCTAAGTATGTGGCTGATTATTTGTATCCTGGTGTTCAGCCGAAAGATTTAACAGCGGAGCAAAAAGAAACCATAAGTAGCATTACAAGCCTTGCTGGACTTGGTTTGGGGGCTGCGACTGGTAATATGACTAATGCTGTAAATGCAAGTGAAGCAGGTAAAACAGCTGTAGAAAATAATCAGTTTAGCTTACCTCCTATACCTGAGAATGTTTATAATAGGCTAATGGCAATCAGTAATTCTATGTCGATGGGATTAGGTGTTCCTATCAGTAACTGGGTAAATGGTTATCAGGTAGTTGATACAAATAACCCGATTTATACAAAAACTGGTATGGTCGCTGATGCAATTATGATTATCTCACCTGGTGGTGGGGTTACAGTTGTTGCTAAAGGCACTCGTGAAGTAGTTGGTGTTTATAAGAATGTTAAAGCGGCGGAAAATGCTATTAAAGAGGCGAAAGCGGTACCCCAGTTGGTTAACCAAACGTTCCATTACCGCCCTGCTGTTGCTAATTTACGTATAGGGCATACAATAAGTTGGGCTAATATGACTGCTGCTGAGAAGAAAGCCTTTCAACATTCATATAGTCGACATGCTTCTGAGTTTGGATTACCTAACTGGTCAGCAAAAAATGCTGAGTCTTTAAGACAACAATTTAATGCTGCTGTAGGAAACGTTAGGAAAAATGGTACATTTACAGGAGTAGTAAACAAACCCTATAATTCAGTAAGTACTAAAGTAAACTTTTATGAAGCTAATATTAATGGTAAAAATTATTATTACTATGAAACCTTGGATGGAAAATTTATTAGTTCTGGTTTAAATAAACCTTAACTAATAATTGTTTTTGATATAAATTATATTTAATTGAAATCATTATCATTAGAAGCTTTCTATAATTTAACATTCCTAGCCTATTATGAGCATAATAAATAATAATAATGGGTGGCGGTTCAATAAGTAGGATACTAAATTTTATTTCTGGTGAATTTGTTGGAGTATAGAGAAATTAGCACCCTTAAAGAGTTTAGGGAGAACAATTTTTTTGGGTTTACTTTTTAGACTATCTCTAAAAAAGGATATATAAATAATGAGAAAATCTTATAACGAAGTAGAAGTTTATTTATTAATCGAAGAAAGAAGTAGTAGAAATATACTTAATTTTTTAACTCACTATTTGAAAGAATGGAAAGTGCTAGAAGAAGAATTTATATATCCTGCTTATTCTGACAACCCAATCTATACATCTACCAATCTAATTGAATTTTTAGAATTTTTAGATAATAATTATAATTATGATTATAATTTATATTTTGAAACTTTAACGGATAACTCCTTCGCTAAACAGTTAATAGCAGTTTATCCTAGTGGAAAATTCTTAATTATTGGATTAGTGATAGACTATAATAAAACAGAAAAAATACTACAAGAAGCAATTACTATTTCCCCTAATCTAAAATTTGCTTATGTAGATAATCAATTACCTGAGATAGATTATTTTGGTTTTATTAATTCATGCAAAAATTCTGATTTTACAAAATTAATAGAGGGAAAAGTTATTAGGGAGATTCAATAGAAATGTGGCAGTAGATAAGGTAGTGTTCAAAAAACTGTGTCATTTCACTAAACTATTCACAATAGAAGGAATGACACCATGCAAAACTTTGACTTCAACGAAGCCTTAAAAGCCATTCAATCAGGCAAACCCATCACAGGCAGTGATGGCGTTTTAGCACCACTCATCAAACAACTTACTGAAGCGGCTCTATCTGCTGAGATAGGCTCCTTTACCAAGTCTTTTAGTATATGAGCAGGAATATTTTCCATAAACCAATAGCATAAAGATTTTACCGTTTTCTAAGCGATTATAATAAATCACTCTAACACCACCGCTTTTACCACCACCTTGCCTAGCAAAACGCACCTTTCGAACACCGCCACTTTTTGGAACGACATCACCAATATTAGGATTTTAGCTAATCATGGTATGGCGTTCGCCCTGTTCTTCTTTAGTTAATAGACTATCAACCATTTTTATATATAAAGGCGTTTCGACAATGGTAAACATAAATAATCTCACATACTACATTGTAGTAGGTTGTGTTGAACATTTAATATACAAAAGGACATAATGAGGAAATTTTGATAA
>NZ_DALZSV010000053.1:0-16396 GCF_032014955.1 Moraxella sp. CTOTU47724 | reverse complement strand
CCATGTGACCGACCCCACCGGCAGCGTTATCTTAAGTAATGGTTTGAACCAGGGTGACAGCAGCATCACAATGTTATTGGTCAGCCACAACAGCATCGCCCCAAAGGCAAATCCTGCCATTAAGCGTTGCCCAATCGGGCGAATCGCTACTACATTAACGACACTTGCTGCAGCCAAGCCGACAAAACTTAAAACGCCCACGCGGCTTACCACGCTTGCCGTGACGACCGCAACAAGGGTTACCACCAGCATACGCACGGCAGCCACAGGCACGCCCAAGGCTTTGGCTTGGCGTTCATCTAGGCTCATGATGGTTAAAGGTTTGACTAAAAATAACAAGATAACGGGCAGGATTAAGCTTATTAGCACAAAAAACTGGCTATTTTGCCAACTGGTTTGGGTTAAGTTACCGCTTTCCCATGCCATAACGCCCATTACCCTTTCTGAGAAAAAAATCATCAACAGTGAGGAAATAGCAGAAAACAAAATATTGACCACCAAACCACCCAAAATGAGCACCACAGGATTCATACGGCTGTTGGCGGCAATCGCAAACACCAAGCCCATACTCAGCAATGCGCCAACAAATGCCACCCAAAAGCTACCATACAAGCCAAAACTGGGAAAAAACAGCGTCACAATTAATAAAGCCAATTGTGCCCCTGTTTCTACCGCAAGGGTACTATCTGAAGCAAGGGTATTTTTGACCAATTGTTGTAGCAAGACACTGACTACGCCCAGTAGTCCCCCGGCAAATATCGCCACTAACATAGTCGGCAAAATTTGTAACTGCGCCACCATTTGCACTAAGGTTAGCGACTGTGAACGGGCAAATAATAATCCCAATGAATCATGCCAAGTGGTTTTAACAACCAAAGCCGTGGTTATTAAAACCAGCGATAATAAGCCACTAAAAAGCCAACAGGCAGGGGCATTCAAGGGCTTGGTAATTCGCTGATTATCTCGCTGGTTCTGTTGTAGCCTAGTTTTATTACCCATGCGCCTTGCCCCCTAACCAATGAGCCTGATTTAATCGCTCGCCAAATACCACCATAGAAGACACACCGCCATACAGCCAAATCGGCGCTAATACTGCCATACAGCGGCTATTTTCAGCCCTTGCGCCATAGCCTAGCCGCTGCCACAGCAAATTCTTGGCTAATTCTTGACGTAGCATAGGACTAAACGGCTCAACCACTACCAAACAGGTATCATCATCAAGTTTTGCCAAATCACTCAATACCAACGAATTAAATCCCCAAAGATTACCTTTACCCATCTGATCTTCAAGTGTAATCAAATTTAACCCCATCACCTCAAATGTCGGTCGAAACAGACTATTGTTGGTATAAATCCGCAAATTATTGCTATCGGCAAACTGCACCACCGCAATTTTTTTGATGTGAGGATGTGTTTGGCGAAATGTCGCACCAAGCTTGCCAAGCTGTTTTTTTGACTGGGTTAAAAATTGCTGGGCGCGCTGCGGCTGATGAATAATTTCACCCAGCTGAAGTGTCGGTTCAGCATAGTCCTGCCAAGTCGCTATCGCGTTTTTTGACATAAAACTCACCGACTTATGGGGTGTGTTGCCGTAAGCAGGTCTTAGATGAGCATAAAAATCATTATCAATAATCACAATATTTTCAGAAAGTGAGGTGAGTTGGGCAAGCCGTTCAAAGTTTGGGGTGAATCGTTCCCCAATATCGATAATATCACTTGGCAGCGCGGGCGTCCCCACCCATTCACGGTAGCTTTTGGTATCGCCTGTGGCAATCGGTGGATAGCCTAGGGCGGTGAGTGTCGAAGCCACCGCCCAATCAGGGGTGATGACTTTGACGCTGTGAGCCTCTGCGGGGGGCGCTTCAAGCTTTAAATCCCGCTGAGGCTGGCACGCTGTCAAAAAAAACAAAACAATTAGCAAGCAAAAAGCTCTCATCACACCACCGCCACTTTATTACCGGTGACTGGGTGACTTAATAAATGCAAATTGATACCAAAAATCTGGTCAAGCACTTGCGGTTGCATGGTACTGGCGATATCACCAACATGACAAAGCTTGCCGTTTTTTAACGCAATAAACTCATCACAAAACTGTGCCGCAAGATTAATATCATGAATAATAATCACAATCGCCTTGTTTTTCTGCCGTGCCAAATCACGAATGAGACGCAGTATTTCAACTTGATAGACGATGTCGAGCGGGGCAAGTGGTTCATCAAGTAGCAAATAGGGCGTATCTTGGGCGATACACATGGCAAGCCATGCCCTGGCGCGCTCCCCTCCGGATAGCGTTGCCACTGATTGCTCGGCAAACGGCGTGACTTGGGTCAGCGCCATTGCTTCACGCACCTTAGTATGGTCTTGTGGCGTAGGCTTTTGTAGCCATTTTTGATAAGGGTATCGCCCTAACATCACCAGTTCGGCAACGGTAAATTGACTGGCATCAGGCAATTTTTGCGGTAAATAGGCGACTTGTTGGGCGAGGGTTTTTGGCGGTAAATCAAAGATTGATTTGTCAGCAAAATCCGGTAATAAAATCTGTCCGCTAGTGGGGGTGGTTTCCCCTGCCAAAGCTTTAATCAATGTCGATTTACCCGAACCGTTATGCCCAATTAAGGCATAGATTTTTCCCTTCTCAATGGTGACATTGATGTTGTGTAAAAGGGTTTTTTGTTGGCGCATGACGGTAAGCGATTGGGTGGTTAGCATGAGTTGACCCGGGTCAAAGTTTTAAAATAGCAAATCATAGCATTGATGATAATAATTATCATTAATTTTTATAAATAAGAATTAATATCATTTAAGATATTGATAACGATTCTCATTCACACTATAATACAGCGATTTCAAAAGTTTCCCTAAACATACAGCGCTATAACTATGTCTATCCAACGTCACGCTAACTTTAGTCCAGCCCATTTCTCAAACGATATTAGCAGCATAGTCGATAAAAAGTCGGGCACGTTGGCACTGATTGGTGTATTGAGCTTACATGGTATCGTAGCGATTAGCTTGGCAAATATGGCAACGCCTGATATCAAACCGCCCAACGTCACGCCACCGTTAGAAATTAGCTTTATCGCGCCACCACCTGCGCCAACCAAGCCTGAAGAGATGACGGTAACAGCCGAGCAACAACCGATAAAACAACTACCTAAGCCCGTCGAAAAGCCAACAGAAAAGCCCATAGAAAAAATAGCAGAAAAACCAAAAGAAAAGCCGATAGAAAAACCCATCAGCAAGCCTGTTGAGAAAACAGTCGAAAAACCGATTGCTAAGAAACCTGTAGAACAACCGATTAAACCATTACCCGAACCGTCGAAACCAGCTGAAAAAACTATCGTCAAGCCGCCACAGGTTGACCAAAACATTGTCATGGCAAGGCAACTAGCCCTCGCCAATGAGCGAGCCGAACAGGCGCAAAAAAAACAACTTGAGCGCCAGCAAGCACTCGCCAGACAGCAAGACTTAAAACAACAACAAGAATTGGAACGGCAACAAGAATTGGAACGCCAACAAGCGCTTGCACGGCAAAAAGCGTTGGACAACCAATTAATTGAACAACAAGAGCGCGAGCGCAAACAAGCAGAAATAGATCGTCAAAAAGCGCTAGCTGATGCCAAAGCCAGACAAGCAGATGAAGCTAGGGCGAAAGCCGAAAAGGCAAAACAACAACAAGCCGACAAGGATAAAGAAGCCCAACAAGCGCAAAATAATTCACCTGTGAGCTTTTCGGCAGGGCAAGCAAGTTGGCGGCGGCAACCTAGCTTTAGCTGTCATAGTGAAGACCTGGAAAACGGCGCATTAACAGCGATTATTCGCTATACGGTGGACAAACAAGGCAATCCAACCAGCGTCACTTTAGCCAAATCGACCGGCAATGTCAGAGTCGATAGACAACTGTCTATGCAGGCTAAGAGCGGCAAATTTAACCCCTTTACCAAAAATGGCGTACCGGTGGTAGGTATTGTCAATCTACCGGTTCGCTGTCAATAACTATGATTGTTAAAAAAATCCGTTCTTCATGAAACTTATCACTGTACAAATCGCTTTAACTAACATCACATGCCCAGTGTAGATATAAAAAACCCTCTAAATAAGCTATTTAGAGGGTTTTTCTTAGAGATTTTTGCTAGCTGATGAATTAATTGTATTCAATAACAAAGTCTTCAGTGGCTACGCGTACTTTTGCCATAGGCGCAATCCAATCACGTGCTGGATCTGAGACACCCACGTACATGATTACGATGCTTTTTAGCCCCAATTTCTCTAAACCTAATACCTCGTCAATCAGCTTAGGATCAAAGCCTTCGGCAGGGCAACTGTCTACTTTAAGCTCTGCTGCTTGAGCCAACGCAAGTCCCAAGCCAATGTAAGCTTGGCGAGCGATATGTTCAAAGTTTTCGTCTGCGCTTTTTTTGGCCACACTTGCTTTGAGCATGGAAGTATAACTATCAAAACGCCCTCTAGGTAAGCCACGCTCATCTGTGGTCATGTCATACACGGTATCAATTTTTTCGGCGCTATAATCCTGCCAACCTGCAAAAACAAGTACGTGAGAACATTCTTTCATGCAGTCAGGATTGAGCGCACCCGCCACTAGCCGCGCTTTGATGGCTTGGTTTTTGACCACGATAACTTTAAATGGCTGCAATCCCGATGAGGTGGGCGCCAGTCGAGCGGCTTCGATGATTTTGTCGATATTTTCTTGACTCACGCTTTGGTTTGGATCAAAGGCTTTGACGGCATGGCGCCATTGTAAGTTTTCAATCAGTGACATGAAATATTCCTAATCTAGTGATAAAACTATAATGATAATAGTAGAGCGATAAAAGTTATTGTCCGAGCCTTTAAACAAAGCTAAAGAAAGCTCGATGTTACCAATTTTGTCATTGGCTGTTAGAACGCTTGAATGGCTTTCAACTTGCTCAACTAAACGGTAAATGTGCCCAAATGGGTCTTTGACATTTGAGCACGCCGCTTGCAATGGAAATTATGTTAAATTGATTATGCCACTACTTGGGTATGCAGACGTACGTCAACATTGCCGCGCACGGCATTAGAATACGGGCAGACTTTGTCCGTCGTTTCAACCAAGTCTTTCGCTTGTTCTTCGCTGACGCCGCTAAGTTCAATATACAAATCGATGTCAAGCGCATAACCGCCTTGGGCATTCATGCCCAGTCCCACAACCGCTGAGGTTTTTGAGCTGACGCCTTCTAGCTTCATACGCTGTGCCACATGAGTCAACGCATTGTCAAAACAAGCGGCATAACCCATGGCAAATAATTTTTCTGGGTTGACGCCTGTGCTATTTTGCTCAGGGGATTGTAAATCAAAGCCCAGTGAACCATCTTCTAGTGCAACGTGACCTGAGCGGCCGCCTGTTGAGGTAGCGGTTGGGGTTTTATAAAAAATTTTCATAAGAGTACCTTTTTTGAATGCTTAACTTGCGTGAATGAATGAAAAAATCGGCGATAGACGTTACAACATTCGCCACGGTATTTAGGTTTTAATATTTAAGTTTTAAAAAATTATATTTTACACAATATAATTTTCGGTGCCTAGATAAGGTAATAAAATTCTCACACGCTGCATACAAACTAATAACAAATGACTAAAAATGCTAAATCTAACGATACCCTAACAAGACGCATGATAATAGACAAGACGCAGGCAGATAGCGCTTAACGCTAAAAATTTGTTTAAGGATTTTTGGGTGATAGATTGTGGGTACACTCGCTTGTATGAGTCGGGCAGAGTTTTTTCGCCACTTGCTGTAGCAGATCTATTGCTTCGTCATCTAACTGCATGGCAGCTAACATAGCACTAGGAATGGACGCGGCTTGGATTTTTAGGGCATCCCCTTTGGCAGTGAGCGATATTTGTACTACCCGTTCGTCTTGTGTGGCACGCTCACGGTGCACAAAGCCTTTGGCTTCAAGTCTTTTAAGTAAAGGGGTAAGTGTGCCGGTATCAAGGTCTAAAAAATCGCCCAATGTGCCGACAGTTTGTGGACTTTTTTCCCATAGCACCAACATGACAAGGTATTGTGGATAGGTCAAATCCAAGGCTTTTAGCAGGGGACGATAGTGGTTAGTGATACTTTTTGACAGTGAATAAATGGGAAAACATAACTGGTTACTCAGTTTGAGGGCATCAAGGCTCATCGTATTTTTTGGGACTCTAGAGATGAAAGGGTCATTGACCACTATAGGAAAAAACACATCTTTGTGCAATCATTAACCACAATTGGCGGTCTGTGCGGTCAAGCAGTTGATAGCCGATGATAGTGCATAATGTGACAAAGATGGCGGGTAAATAACGGCATTTGTTTTTAAATTCATAATCTTGCATAATGGGTTTGGTATACTAAAAATCAAGGTGGGGATATGCTAATTGAGCCTTGGCACTGGCTGATTTTGGGGTTAGTGCTGATTATTCTTGAACTATTCTTGACCAGTTTTGTGAGTTTATCGATTGGTGTGGCAGCGATTGTGGTGGCCGTTTTGTCATGGTTATTACCGTTTAGCTGGTTTTTTTGGCTCATGGTATGGCTGATACTGTCGGTGATTTTTACTATCATTGGCTTTAAATTTATCAAGCCGTATATGCAAAATCGTACCACAGCAGGATTGGGTTCAGGGGTTATCATCGGGGAAACAGGCATGATTATTCAAAGTCCGCAAGCAGATAAATTGGGCAAGATTCGTTTTAGTGTGCCAATTTTTGGGGCGGATGAGTGGGTGTGTCGTAGCTACCAAAGCGCACCGCTAGAAGTTGGCGATAGAGCCATTGTGGTGGATGTTATTGGAAATGAGTTGCTTGTAGAATCCACCAAGCATCAATAAGCATTAATAAGCATCAATAAAGGAATTGTCATGGAAGCGTTGAGCGGTATTGGTATTTTTTTGGTCGCCTTTGTGCTATTTACCCTTTATAAAGGGGTAAAAATCGTACCACAAGGGTTTAAGTGGATTGTACAGCGTTTGGGTAAGTACCATCAGACCTTAGAGCCTGGGTTGAATTTTATCATTCCTTATGTCGATAACGTGGCATATAAAGTAACTACCAAAGATATCGTGCTAGATATTCCATCGCAAGAGGTAATCACCCGTGATAACGTCGTGATTATCGCCAATGCGGTGGCGTATATCAATATCGTGCATCCAGAGCGTGCCGTGTATGGTATTGAGGATTATGAGCAGGGCATTCGTAATTTGGTACAAACCTCACTGCGTTCTATCATTGGTGACATGGATTTTGACAGTGCGTTATCATCGCGTGACCAAATCAAAGCCGCGCTAAAAATGTCCATTTCTGATGATATTGCCGATTGGGGAATTACCCTAAAAACCGTGGAAATCCAAGATATTAGCCCATCACCTACCATGCAAATGGCGATGGAAGAACAGGCGGCTGCGGAGCGTCAACGCCGTGCTACAGTGACCAAAGCGGATGGGCAACGCCAAGCAGCGATTGCAGAAGCTGATGGACGTCTTGAGGCGTCACGGCGTGATGCCGAAGCGCAAGTGGTACTGGCACGAGGCAGTGAGCAATCAATTCGCTTGATTAGTGAAGCGGTGGGCGAGCGCGAGATTCCGCTGCTATATCTACTAGGTGAGCAGTACATCAAAGCCATGACTGATATGTCAAAATCACCGAATGCCAAAACCGTGGTACTGCCTGCTGATATCTTAAATACCGTGCGCGGTATGATGGGGGAAGTGGGCGATAAAATCCACCGTCCTTAACATTGGGCGTGACTCATCTGCTAATTAAAACGCTGACTGAAACCGCATCACCTTGCGGTTTTTTATTCGCCAAAATTGGGTAATCATGACATTTTAGGATATACAGTATGCGTGAAATGAAAAATTTACTATTGGTACTACATACCCCATCAGATAATACCCAGCGATTAGCAGAAGTTGCAAAATCCGCCACACAGCTAGCGGATATTGATAACGTCACCGTGATTGTTAAAACACCGTTACAAACCCAAGTGGAAGATGTGTTAAAAGCGGATGCCATTATCATTGGCACAACCGAAAATTTTGGTTATATGGCGGGGCTGACCAAGGATTTTTTTGAGCGAATTTATTACCCGGTGCTTGAGCAAAAACAAGGACTGCCTGTGGCGTGTTATATCCGTGCTGGGCTTGACGGTACAGGTAGCAAACGCGCGGTAGAGAGTATCGTCACAGGATTGCGTTGGCGCTGGATACAACCGCCTTTAGTATTAAAAGGTGAATGGTCAAGCGCATTTGATGAGCAAGTCGCTGAGCTTACCATGGCAGTCTGTGCAGGTTTATCATTGAATATTTTATAACGGCTTTAGCATGATTTCCGAGTAAATTACTCAAGTTTTTTTCCGCGTGATTATCAAGTTTGTTATAATATCAACAATTTCACATTGTATGACACGCTGTAAGGATAGTTATGACCCGTAAGCCTGAACTTTTATGCCCTGCTGGCACTTTTCGTAATATGCAATATGCGTTTGCCTATGGCGCAGATGCCGTCTATGCGGGACAAGCACGTTATAGCTTGCGGGTGCGCAATAATGATTTTGATGAGGAAAATCTTGCCAAAGGGATTGCCTACGCCCATTCACTCGGCAAGCATTTTTATGTCGTGGTCAATATCCAAGCGCATAATGCCAAGCTTAAAACTTTTATCGAAGACATCCGCCCTGTGATTGAGATGAAACCCGATGCGCTGATTATGTCAGATGCTGGGATGATTATGATGGTACGTGAAGCCTTTCCAGAGCAGGTGATTCACCTATCGGTGCAGGCGAACGCGGTGAACTGGGCAACGGTCAAGTTTTGGAAACAAATGGGCGTCAGCCGCGTGATTTTGAGTCGCGAGCTGTCACTCAAAGAAATCGAGCAAATCATCGCTGAAGTGCCCGATATGGAAATTGAGGTGTTTGTGCATGGGGCACTTTGTATGGCGTATTCGGGTCGTTGTTTGCTCTCTGGGTATATCAATAAACGCGATGCCAACCAAGGCACTTGTACCAATGCCTGTCGCTGGTCATACAACACCTATAAAGCAGAAGAAAACGAAACGGGCGATATCGTGCCTACGCAGCCTATCAGCCAAGCTATCAATAGCCCAGAGGTTTTTGTGCCTACTCAAGCCACGCAAGAAGATGCCATTCAAACTATCAATCTAAATGGTGATGTGGTGATGGGCGATGACTATGTACAGCAGCCATCAGATGAAGTGGTACTGATTGAAGAACAAGGTCGACCAGGCGAATTGATGGCGATGTTTGAAGATGAACATGGCACTTATATTATGAATTCTAAAGACTTACGTGCCGTTGAGCTAGTCCCTGAGCTGACCCAGATGGGCGTACACTCACTCAAAATCGAAGGCCGTACCAAGTCGCATTATTATGTGGCGCGCACCGCGCAAGTGTACCGCCAAGCGATTGATGATGCCGCCGCTGGCAAACCATTTGATACAGGTTTAATCACCGCACTCGATGGGCTAGCCAATCGCGGCTATACCGAAGGCTTTTTACGTCGCCACGTGCATAGTGATTACCAAAACTATGAATATGGGTCATCAAAAACTGATCATCAGCAGTTTGTTGCCGAGATTAGCGACATTACCCCAACACGCTTAACCTTGGTAATTAAGAACAAATTGATGGTGGGTGACACCATCGAAATCATGACGCCACAGGGTAATTTGAGCTACCCTCTCAAAGAAATGTGGAATAAACAAGGTGAGCCGATTGATGGCGCTTTAGGCTCTGGCTGGGTGTGTCAAATCGCCAATCCGTTTAAAGAGATGCAAGATGATGTATTGCAATTTGCGTTAATCATGAAAAGCGTCAGTGAGCCAATTTTTACCTAAGGTAGTGTTGTCGCGGTATCAGGCGGGATTTTAAAGCCATTGAGACGACTTTGGCGGGAATTTAGCGGACAACTTTCGGTTCGTTAACGGTAAAGCAATTCACACTCGCGACAGCTGGCATGAGATTTTACACAGCTTATGGCAATCTCGAGACTGGCAGTCTCAACCGCTATTGTCTGACCGTGTTCGCTATCACTTTTTCTCACGCACCGAATGTATGATCACTTTGTATTATAAACATGAACCGACGGCAAATGTCATGCAGGAGTTGTGGATGCAAGATGACAGTGTATGGTATATGAGGTATGGCGCCTAAGTGCGGTGTCAATCGTTAATCGCTAATCGCTAAAGGTATTAATTGCTAAAGGTAAAAACAGACTACAAGACATGGCATTAAAAATCACTTCCGACTGTATCAATTGCGACATTTGTGAGCCTGAATGCCCAAATGAAGCCATTAGCTACGACAATAAAGTACAAAAAACTTACGTCATCAATCCTGACTTGTGCACCGAATGCATCGGGTTCTATGATGAGCCAACCTGCGATAAGGTCTGTCCGATTGATTGCATCATCAAAGACGATGAGCATCCTGAATCGCCCGAACAGCTACTTGCAAAATATAAGCAAATTTGGCAAAAATAATACTAACAAAAAGTTGCGGTAAATGTTGCCAAAACATTTTACTATAAGTTAATCAATTTTTTTTGAAGTGATTACTGGCATTTTTTATCAAAAAACAACATTCAAAGTAACATTTAAAGTGACATTCATGGTTAAAAAAAATAACAAAGCGACTGAGCCTCAAGCACAGCAATCGAAGCGCTCAGCACAGCCTCGCAAACAAAAAAACAAAGCTAAAAAGCGTCACGTTGTCGCTAAGGTGATTGGCGTCGGTGTGACAGCTACAGCGGCAACGGGCGTAACTGCTGTCCTAGGCAGTTATGGCGCATGGCAATATGCCAAGCAGCAATATAAAGCGCGCCGTTTATATACCCCTGCATTTAGCGGTGTTGTCACCAATCAGCATTTTAAAGGTAAAGTGCACAAAGTCGGTGAGTATTTAACCTTTGTCACCGATGGCGCTACCTATGCGCTCAATGACCCATTACTGCGTATCCAATCACTGTATCAGTCCAATAAAACACCTACTGACAATCAAGCCAGTCATCAAACCAAGCTTATGGATCAGGTGCATTGTGATGATGTCACTATTGTTGCGGAACTCAGTGAAAAAGGACATTATGGTTATTTAGGACATTTGGACTACCAGTTAACCGTGGTGGACACCGCAGATGATGCCATGAATTTTTAATGGCGTTTTTTAATAGAGTATAGTATAGCTTTCGTGACATACGAATGATTATAACCACCCAAGTTGAACCATCATCAAAGGAGCTGAAGATGACAACAAAATTTATCCCAAAACCTTATCGTATCGAGCGCAATGACTGCCAAGCCATGCTGATTGATATACAAGAAAAACTTGCGCCCCATATTGCCGAACATCGAAAATTACTCAAAAAAACAGCGATTTTGATTCAAGGTCTACAAACGCTCAATATTCCCATTATGGTTAATGAGCAATATCCCAAAGGACTGGGGCATACTTTGCCAGAGTTGACGCAGTTACTATCTGAAAAAAATACGCCAGTTTTTGAAAAAACAACCTTTAGCGCCTGCGATACGCCAACTTCTTGGCATCATATCGCCCAGCAAAATCGCAACAATGTGATTTTATTTGGCACAGAAACCCATGTCTGTGTCATGCAGACGGCGTTAGATTTACTCGATAACGGTATGCAGCCCATCATTATCACTGATGCGGTGGGCTCGCGAGACCTGTATGACCGTAAAATTGCGATTCGTCGTATGCGCCGTGCCGGTGCGGTCGTCACCACCACTGAAGCAATTTTATTTGAGCTGTGTCGTAGCTCAGAAGACCCCGCGTTTAAGACGATTTCAGCGCTAGTCAAGTAAATATGACTCAGACCCTGCATGATTAAGAGGTATTTGATGCAACCACTTATTGATTATCTGTTGGCATTGGATGCCTTAAAATCAGTCAACCGCCGCAACTATACGACCCAACTGTCTGCAAACACGCCACGACGTCTTGAAAATTCAGCCGAGCATTCATGGCATTTGGCGATGGCGTGTTGGGCAGTCGCGCAGCATTTCAAACTGGATGTCAATCATGAAAAACTGCTCAAACTGGCATTGGTTCATGACTTGGGCGAAATTGAGGCGGGTGACACATTCTTATATGCTGATAAACGCTCGCAGGCGCATGTTGATGAGCGCATTGGTGTAGAAAAACTGGCAACGATGATGGGCAACCCCGTTTCAGAATTGTTAACGCTGTGGGATGAGCAAGAAACAGGTCATAGTGCTGAAAGCAAACTAGTTAAAGTAGTGGATAGGCTATTGCCCTTTATGCTCAATATGGTGACAGATGGCGGTGCGTGGACAGACCATCAGGTCAAGCGCTCCCAAGTCGAAGCCGCCCAAGCCTTTATCAGACAGGATTTTCCCATCATTCACGACTGGATAACCGAGCAAATTGCCATTGCGGTACAACAGGGTTGGTTGATTGAAGATTAAACATAAAAAAACGTGCGACATAGGCACGTTTTTTTAACTCGCTATTTTTAAAATCACTAACAGTTAAACAATCTCTGGCGATTGGTTATTATCAATTACCGCCTCATTGACTGTCACAGTTTTACCGGGTGTCATCGAGGGTAATTCATACATGGTATCGAGCAGCGCATTTTCAACAATGGAGCGTAGACCGCGAGCACCCGTACGACGCTTTAAGGCTTGTTTGGCAATCGCCACCAGCGCATCATCGGTAAACGATAACCTCGCATTTTCCATCTCAAATAAGTACTCGTATTGTTTGACCAGCGCATTTTTTGGCTCGGTTAAGATTTGTACCAACGCTTCTTCATCCAGTTCTTCCAATGTCGCCACCACAGGCAGACGACCAATTAGCTCTGGAATCAGACCAAATTTAATCAAATCTTCTGGCTCAACTTGCTTGAACAATTCACCGGTTTTTTTGCCGCTATCTTTGGCTTTTACCTCAGCGTTAAAACCGATACCGGTTTTTTCGGTACGCTGTTGAATGACATTGTCGAGACCGGCAAACGCACCGCCACAAATCACCAAGATATTACTGGTATCGACCTGAATCATCTCTTGGTTTGGGTGCTTACGACCACCTTGCGGTGGAATATTGGCAACCGTACCTTCAATTAGTTTCAACAGCGCTTGCTGTACGCCTTCGCCAGACACATCACGGGTAATCGAAGGGTTTTCGCTTTTACGGCTGATTTTATCAATTTCATCGATATAGATAATGCCTTTTTGCGCTCTCTCGACATCAAACTCTGCCGCTTGTAACAGTTTTTGTACGATGTTTTCCACGTCTTCACCGACATAACCTGCTTCGGTCAAGGTAGTCGCATCGGCGAGCGCAAATGGGACATCAAGTAGGCGGGCAAGGGTCTGCGCCAGTAAGGTTTTGCCAGAGCCCGTTGGACCAATCAGCAAAATATTACTTTTTGATAGCTCAACCATCGCATTATCGGCGCCAAGTGTCGTCAACGCTTTATCTTCACTCAGCTTTTCACTCACCTTTAAGCGTTTGTAGTGATTGTAAACGGCTACCGCCAAAGTTTTTTTGGCTTTATCTTGACCGATGACATACTCATCTAAGTGGCTGCGGATTTCTTTGGGCGTTGGCAATTTGCGCGCTGCCCAGTTTTCACCCTCATTGGTATCACTACCGTCGCTGCCCGATGACTTTGATTCGGCGATTAAATCATCGCACAGTTCAATACACTCATTACAGATATTGGCGTCTTGACCTGCAATTAGCTTTTTGACTTCATGTTTGGCTTTACCACAAAACGAGCAGTGTGGCTCAATGTCATTTTTTGACATAAAAAAACGCTCCTAAAATTATGCTTGTCTTAATTGCTTTGTGATTGTGTAACCTATTAAGCAATGCTTGGACGTTTTTCTAATACTTCATCAATCAGACCGTATTCTTTGGCTTCTTGGGCATCTAACCAATAGTCACGCTCGACATCACGGGCGATTTTCTCAAGTGGCTGACCGGTACGTTCTGCCAAGATTTTATTTAAGCGTTCACGGATTTTTAGGATTTCACGCGCATTGATTTCAATATCGGTCGCTTGACCTTGTGCACCGCCTGACGGTTGGTGAATCATCACACGCGCATTGGCTAAGGCATAGCGTTTACCTTTTTCACCCGCTGCTAGTAAGAATGAACCCATGCTATAAGCACCGCCCATACAAATCGTTGACACTTGTGGCTGGATAAAGTTCATGGTGTCAAACACCGCAAGACCCGCACTCACAGAGCCACCTGGTGAATTGATGTACAAGTTAATGTCTTTTTCTGGATTTTCCGCTTCTAGGAACAACAACTGGGCGACAATTAAATTCGCCATGTGGTCTTCAACTTGACCGGCTAAGAACACCACACGCTCACGCAATAAGCGAGAATAGATGTCAAATGAGCGCTCACCGCGAGCCGATTGCTCGACCACCATAGGTACTAAAGCACTTTGTGGTGACAACACGTCACGGGTTACGGTATTTTGGATTTGACTCGTCGCGAAAGGCGAGTCCAAGAATTTTTCTAACATGTTATTGTCCTTTTTAAATATGCAAAAGCCCTTATCGTTTATAAGGGCAATTGGCATAAAAACAAGTTACTAAGCTGACTAAAAATACATTCTTAAATGCCTAAGCTTAAATATCTAAGCTTAAATGCCCAAGAATGGATTAAGCCAATTATTACATCATCGCTTGTTGTTGGCTAGCCAGTAAATCTTGGTAAGATACTTCAGTATCAGTCACTTTACCTTGAGACAAGATATGATCGACCACTTGATCTTCTAACACTACCGCTTCGATGTTGGCACGTTCTTGCGCATTGTTGGTGTAATAGTCGATAACTTCGTTTGGATCTTCGTAGTTTTCTGCCATTTCGTTGATGTATGTGGTCACACGTTCTTGGTCAACTTCAAGTTTGTTTGACTCAATCAGGCTTGAGACGATGATACCAAGGCGGGCAGCGCGCAGGGCTTGCTCTTCAAATAATTCGTTTGGTAGCATATCTTTGTTAAAAGTTTTAGGATCTGCACCAAATTGCTGGGCAAAACGGTTTAACATCATGCTGCGTTGGCGATCGATTTCTTGCTCAAGCATCGATGCAGGTACGTCGATTTCATTTTTTTCAAGTAGGGCGTTAAATGCCGCTTCTTTCACTTGGTTACGGGCAGCGCTTTTTACTTCGCGCTCCATGTTTTTACGCACGTCTGCTTTAAGTTTGTCTAAGCCGCCTTCTGTTACCCCAAATGCTTCAAGGAACTCATCGTTTAATTCTGGTAATTGTGATTGCTCAACTGATTTGACGTTGATTTTGAACTGTGCTTGTTTGCCTTGTAGGTTTTCAGCTTGGTAATCTTCTGGGAACGTCACGTCGATGGTTTTTTCTTCGCCTGCTTTCATGCCTTTGATACCATCTTCAAAGCCTGGAATCATACGACCACTGCCTAAGACTAGGCTAAAGTCTTGTGCGCTACCACCTTCAAATTTTTCACCGTCGATTGAACCTTCAAAGTCAAACTTGACTTGGTCGCCTTCATCTGCGGCATCATCTTTGGCAACGTAAGTTTGGCGTTGCTTTTGTAGGTTTTCAATCATGGTGTCAACATCTGCGTCGCCCACGTTGGCAACTTGACGCTCAACTTCGATGTCTGATAACCCTTGAACTTCTACTTCTGGGAATACTTCAACCGTTGCTTGATAAACCAAAAAGTCGTTTTCAAGTTTCACGTCATCAATGTTTGGCATACCCACAGCGCGGATGTTTTCTTGACGAATCGCATCAAATACGGTATCGCGAATCACATCATTGATGACTTCTTGTTGGATACCTGCGCCATATTGGGCGCGAATGTGTGATACGGGCACTTTACCTTTACGGAAACCGTCGATTTTAGCGGTTTTTGCCACTTGGTTGATGCGTTTTTCCACGCGACCTTGAATGGTTGACACAGGTACTTTAACCGTGATTTGGGTTTCAAGATTTGATTTTTTGTTGGTAGTTACTTCTAAGTTAGTAACTGTTGAATCTGACACATTTGAATTTGACATAACAAAACCTTCCATAAAATATCAAAAAAGAGCAGCGTGGGTGCCACTCATAAGGGTAAATAGCGATAAGTTATCAGGCTTTTAAGGTGATTGAAAAAAGCCTATAAAATACGCAATCCAAAATCTGTTGGTTAACGCATGCTAAAAGGCAAAAATTAACCGAAAGTGGTATAGTATAAATTAATCATCTAGTAAAGTAAAAAAATTGTTGCTGTAAAATCTCTGTATCGGCTACCTTAGCAGTCACACCCTGTCTATCTGCAAGAGTGTGAGTTGAAAACCTTTACTTTATCAATTTCACTACTTTACTTCATCAATTGCA
>NZ_DALZSV010000052.1:0-16769 GCF_032014955.1 Moraxella sp. CTOTU47724 | reverse complement strand
TAGTCTTCATTATCCAAAAATTTATTGCGCTGCTCGGTAATAAATTTTTTGGCTTCTGGGTCAATCATGCTTAAGTGATTCTCATTGATGAGCATGGTTTGGTGCTCTAGCCATTCGTTCCACGCCTTGGCTGACACGGTGTTTTGCAATTCTTCGCCAAGCTTGTTTGGGAACGGTGGTTTTGGCATTTTGGGTAGCTTTTGTTTGTATTTACGGCACATGACCATGTGGTCAGCGGGGTTATAAGTTTCCATTTGTTATCCTTTTAATAGTTGCTAGGCTGTGTCGCTAGCATCGGCATAAATCCAAGCAGTAGCACCACTGTCAAAGTGACCTTCTACTCGTGCGTAGGCATCGACTTCGTAGCGGTCGGCTTGGGCAAGCTCATCCTCGGTAATCTCAAAAATCACACCTGCCACTTTGTCGGTTGGGTTATTGGTTTTAAGTAGTATCGGATGAAAACGTTTGCCACTTTTGGCGACCACATCGTCATCGGTGATTTCAATTTCACCCAACTGGTAGCCAATGAGTTGGTCTTTACTACCCACCAGTGTACGCCCAAAGGTAGCAAGCTGTACATTTTCTTGTTGTAATGTGCCATACGAGAACAGTTTTGGCATATTAATGACCTAATTGTTCGATACGCTGACGCCCACGCTCAATCGCCATTTTGACTTGATTGGGCGCTGTACCGCCGATGTGGTTACGGGCATTGAGCGAGCCTTCAAGGGTCAGATATTCAAACACGTCCTCACCAATTAAGTCGCTAAAGCCTTGAAGCTCATCGAGCGATAATTCACTCAAATCCACGCCTTTTTGCACACCTAATGCTACTGCTTTACCCACTACTTCATGCGCGTCGCGGAAGGCTAAGCCTTTACGCACTAGATAATCCGCCAAATCGGTGGCGGTCGCATAACCTTTCATGGTCGCGGCACGCATATTTTCTTTGTTTGGAATCAAGTTTGGTAGCATATCAGCAAAAGCAAGTAGAGAGCCGGTTACAGTATCTACCACGTCAAATAGTGGCTCTTTATCTTCTTGGTTGTCTTTGTTGTAAGCCAGCGGTTGGTTTTTCATCAATGTCAATAGGGTAATCATATCGCCAAACACGCGTGCGGCTTTACCTCGTACCAGCTCTGGCACATCGGGATTTTTCTTTTGTGGCATAATCGATGAGCCCGTGCAAAAACGATCCGGGACGACCACAAACCCAAATTGCGCTGACATCCACAAGATGATTTCTTCACTCATACGCGACAAGTGCATCATTAACAGGCTTGCGCTACTGGCAAATTCAATGGCGAAATCACGGTCGGATACGGCATCTAATGAGTTTTGACAAATCCCTTCAAAACCCAAAAGCTCGGCAGTAAATTCGCGCTCAATCGGATAAGTCGTACCTGCCAGCGCTGCGGCGCCTAGGGGCATTTGGTTGATACGTTTTCGACCATCAATCAAGCGCTCGCTATCACGCATTAGCATCTCAAACCATGCCATCACATGATGACCAAAACTGACAGGCTGCGCGGTCTGCAGATGGGTAAAGCCTGGCATGATAGTGTCGGTATGCTGGCTTGCCAAATCCAGTAAGCCCGTTTGTAGACGTTTTAGTAATCCTAAAATAATATCGGTTTGGTCACGCAGATATAAACGGATATCGGTTGCAACTTGGTCATTACGGCTACGCCCTGTATGTAGTTTTTTGCCGACATCGCCAATAATAGCGGTCAGACGAGACTCCACATTCATGTGCACGTCTTCAAGCGCCACTGACCAAACAAATTTGCCATCGGCGATTTCTTGTTTGATTTGGGTCAAACCGCCAACGATTTGGTCTTTGTCTGCCTCGGTAATAATCCCCGCTTTAGCAAGCATGGTGGCATGAGCAATCGAGCCTGCGATGTCTTGATTGGCAAAACGTTGGTCAAATCCGACAGACGCGGTAAATTCAGCGACAAAACTGTCAGTGGCTTCGCTAAAACGTCCACCCCACATACTAGATGTGCTAGAATCAGCGGAAATTTGATTGCTCATAATACGTCCATTTTTTGTGTAAGTGTGAAAGGAATAAAGACAATGAGATTGCTAGAGCTGCTAATTCCCTCTGCAAAATCTAGGGCTAGTATAGCAAAAACTGAGGATACCTCACAAATTTCACTCAAGCGGATTAAAGAGCCGCTCACCAGCACTTTTTTCCTGCCCAATCTGAGCGAAAAACAGACCATCAAACTGTGGGTAAGCTATATTGCGTTTTATTCACTGGTTTCGATTGTAACGCTGTTAACTTTTACCCATGATATCAGTTTGATTATCCGTCATAGCATTGAAACGGTGGTGATTACTAGCTTAGTTGTGACGGGTGAAATGATTTTTTTGGCGAATTCTGCCAAAAAATTCAGAGAATTTAATTGGCGTTCAAAACAAATCACCGCCTATCTGCTATCGACCTCGTTTATTATCGTGCCGGTACTGAGTTTGCTAGGTCGGTTGCTGTTATTTTTCACACTGGGCTATGAAGTCAGTTTAAATACGCTGATACTAGAAACCCTGGTGAATACTTTATGTGCTTTTTTGATGATAGCGGTGCTGCTCACTTTTTTTGAGATACAGTATCAAAATATTCGCCGCGCTGAACTGCGTAACCAACAAAAACTCATCGAGCAAAACGAGCAGTTAAAGGCGCGTATCACCCCGCATTTTTTCTTTAACCTACTCAATACTATGCAATATCTGATAGAAACCGATGCGTATGAAGCCGAGAGAATGATTTGTCATATCTCAAATCTGTATCGGGTGAGCTTTGATGAGACGCGTGAGATTGCGCTACTTGATGAGATGGCGCTATGCGAAAGCTATTTGAGCATCGAAAAATACCGTTTTGATAAAAAGCTGAAAGTAACTTGGCATTTGCCCGATGAAGATTTGCTCTATGACATGGTGATTACCTCGTTATCGCTACAAATAGTGATTGAAAAACTGATCGTACTGATTGTTGAAAACAGCACCGACCCCATTCACATTATTATTAGTATCGATTGGCAAAACGATGTTGCCAAAATTGATGTCGAAATTGAGCTGCCGACCACGACGTATCAGCTGATTTGTCAAGATATTCACCAAAAACTGCAGTTTAACAGTCAACTGGCAATTTTACGTCAGTACTTTGGTCATGAAGCCAGCATTCACTTTGAATTATCTGGACATTTGTTAGTGACTCAAATTCGTTATCCCCTCAAAGATGTCGCGGCTTTTTAGCCCAGTCATTTTGTTAGTCGGAATTGGCATAAAAAAGTCACCAATCTGACGCGGCATTTCACATTTTATCTAACAAACTATGGTATATTAATTTGCGTCTACTTAAAACAATGCGTTTATTAGTTTATCTAATCAGTTAAGCGGTATTTTATGAGTGTTTGATTGCTCACTAAGCGGTTGTGTTGGATTTGGCATTAGATTGTGAAGAAAGTAAGACTTGTAGGGTCAAATACAGGTGTTTTTGACCTCAAAGGAGCAAAGGAGTAAACAATGAGAGTTGTGATCTGTGACGATGAGCCATTGGCCCGAGAGAGGCTAACACGCATCGTAAGAGAAGAAGGACATGAGGTTGTTGCACAGGCAGCCACAGGTATTGAGGCCATTGCAAAAGTCAAAGAAACCGCACCCGATGTAATTTTGTTAGACATTCGTATGCCAGAAATGGATGGTATCCGCTGCGCCAAAGAGCTCAATGAACTTAAAAATCCACCAGCCATTATTTTTGTGACCGCGTACGACCATTATGCGATTGCCGCATTCAAAGCACACGCGATTGGCTATTTGCTAAAGCCTGCTAACAAAGAAGAGTTGTTACAGGTACTATCGAGAGCGTCATTGCTTAGTAATGCACAGCTCAATGAAATCAGTCGATTAGAAGACCCGTTAGCACAGTCAAATCGTCAGCATATTGCGGCGCGTACCCATCGCGGGGTGGAGCTGATTGCGCTGCAAGATATCTATTACTTTACAGCGGACCAAAAATACGTGCAAATCCGTCATAAAGGCGGCACGGTTTTAATTGATGAAACCCTCAAAGAGCTTGAACAAGAATTTGGGGATGCGTTCTTTCGTATCCATCGCAATGCGTTAATCAATGTTAACTACCTAGAAATGCTTGAAGCGATTGACCAAGGTCAGTACCAAGTACGTTTCAAAGGTTTGCCTGACAAGCTTGCCGTCAGCCGCCGTCATTTGCCATTATTACGCGATAAAATCCAATCAATGTAGCGTAGTAGCGTAGTCTTTCGCATGTTTCCCTATGCTTTAGCGAGTAGTCAGAGAAATTATCCTGACATTTTGCTATACTGATGGCTAACTCGCTGAATCAATGACAGATATCCATCTGACAAATGCCTAGCTTAGAGAGTTAGGCATTTTATTGCTTGCTAAAAAAGATACTGCTATGACTACGTTAACCACTTTAAATATCGCCACTCGCCAAAGCCCGCTTGCATTGTGGCAAGCCGAACACATCCAAGCGCGGTTGCAAGCGTTGTACCCAAGCCTGACCGTCAATCTAGTACCGATGGTCACCAAAGGCGACAAAATCCTGGATACCCCGCTGGCGAAAATCGGTGGAAAAGGTCTGTTTGTCAAAGAGCTTGAGCAAGCCTTATATGAAAAACGTGCCGATATCGCCGTGCATTCGCTCAAAGACGTACCCATGGTGCTCCCTGAAGGTCTGACGCTTGGCGCATATTGTGAGCGTGAGCAGCCAACCGATGCCTTTATATCAAATCACTATGAGAGTATAGATGCGTTGCCACAAGGCGCTAAACTTGGTACATCAAGTTTACGGCGTCAATGCCAAATCCAGCAATATCGTCCTGACTTAGAGATTATCAGCCTACGCGGCAATGTAGGCACGCGCTTAGCCAAGCTAGATGCAGGTGAGTATGATGCCATTATTTTGGCAACCAGTGGCTTGACGCGTTTGGGGCTTACCGATCGTATTCGCCATGAACTTGATACGCATATCAGTCTGCCAGCGGTCGGACAAGGTGCGCTTGCCATTGAATGCCGAAGTGATGATGCCGATGTGCTGGCACTACTAAAACCGCTCAATGACGAGCCAAGCCGTCTATGCGTGATGGCAGAACGCGCCATGAATCGTCATTTGCAGGGTGGTTGCCAAGTGCCGATTGCAGGCTTTGCTACCATTCAAGATGGACAAATTTATTTACAGGGTCGTGTCGGCAGTGTAGATGGTAAAACCTTGTTAAAAGCCGAGCATCATAACGCGTTAGTTGATGACGTACGGGAGTCTGAGCAAATTGCCGAAGCCATGGGCGTGGTGGTGGCTGAAGCGCTCATTGCACAAGGTGCGGACAAAATCTTGGCGCAGATTTATCAAGACCACTGATATTGAATGATACGCATAGCCATGCAATTTATCAATACCAGACCCGATCATCGAGCCAAGGCACTAAGTCTATTTTTGCGCCAGCATGGCGTTGAAGTGATTGAGCTGCCGCTGTTGGCATTGGTAGAAAAGCCGTTGACAGTGGCAGAGCGGGCAGTTTTACAAACAATTGACCGTTATCAAGTGGTGGTGCTAGTCAGTGAAGCGGCAGTAAAGTATGGCTTAGCGAGGCTTGCCACCTTGGTCAAGCTAACGGAATTGTCCAAAAAGATTACATGGGTTGCGGTGGGTGACAAAACCGCAAATTACTTTAATCAGACCTGGCAGCAGCTCACAGAGTTGCCAGCGCCTACCGTTACTTTTCCCGGTGAAAAACGCGCGCAAAACAATGAAGGGCTATTGAATTTGCCGGTAATCCAAGCGCTTGGCAAAGGCGATTGTTTGCAGGTATGGCGCGGCATCGGCGGACGAGAATTATTGGCAGATACATTGGCGGCAAAAGGTGTGCAAGTACATTTGCTAAACTTTTACCAACGGGTTCTACCAAGCGCAACCACCCAAGCATTCGCGGTTTGGCAGCAAACGCAGACCCACAACCAACCCATCATTGTACTCATCTCAAGTTTGACCGCCTGGCAAAACTGGCAACAACTAACAGCAGGCACTGACATGGTTGCCAGCTGTTATTATTTGGTATTGCAGTCGCGTATTGCAGAGCAAATGTTATTGCAGCAGGCTAATCTTAACATAACTATCATCCCTGACTTAATGCCTGCGACAATTTTACAAGCCTTAACCACTCGCCAATAGCTGCATGGCTTTCGGTTTGGCTAAGCTGTTTTGCGCTGAATCATCTACCCATGACAGCGTTTGCAGCGCTTGTTGCAGTGTTTGCGTCAGCCGCATACCCTGGTCAATCGTCAGCGTCATGGTGAGGGGGGTCAAAAACCAATGAAAATGGGTGAGGCTATGTTTGACAGTATCAGTACTATCTAAATTAACCTGCTCGATATTTAGCAGCTGCTCGGCTTGTAAAAACTCAAAAATAATCTGCTCAGCGATATTGTATTCTGCTTCAAACGTCGCCTCTTGCTGCCAGGTTGCCAGTAGCGGCGCGCCTGTATCTTTTGCCCCCTGTTGTTTTTTGACAAAGGCCAATGGTAAACACCACAGTCCACCCCAAATCCCAGTGTCAGGACGTTGTAGCCACAAGGTTTTGTCATCGCAAACCAGCTTTAACGCTAGCGAAAACTTAGACGGATTGGGCGATTTTTTACTTTTTACCGGATAAAAACTTTGCATGCCTTGGGCATTTGCCACGCAGTCGGCTTGCACGGGACACAGTAGGCAGGCAGGTTTGGCTTTGGTGCATAGCGTCGCCCCCATATCCATCATCGCTTGGGCGTAGTGGCCGCTGTCACGGGTCGGTGTTAGGCGCTCGGCAAGTTGCCAAAGCGCTTTGGTTGTGGCAGTTTTGGTGATATCGCCGTCAATACCCGCCCAACGGGTCAGCACACGTTTGACATTACCATCGCAAATCACTCCTCTGTCACCGCCATATTGGTCAGCTCTGACACCCATCGCCACAATCGCACCTGCCGTAGATTTACCTACCCCTGAAATCTGCTCCCAGTGGGCAACCGTTTGCGGAAATTTGCCAGTTTGCTCGATGATATCCACCAGCTGCTTGGCACCTTTATGCAGGTTGCGCGCACGTGCATAGTAACCCAGTCCTGCCCAGTGCTCAGCGACTTGCTCCCAAGATGCGCTTGCCAAATCCTGCACGGTGGGAAAACTTGCCATAAATCGCTCAAAATAAGGAATTACCGTCGCCACTTGGGTCTGCTGTAGCATAATTTCAGATAACCACACCGGATAGGGGTTTGGTGTGTCAAGCTGATGCTGCTGCCACGGCAAATCATGACGCCCGCTATGGTCAAACCAGGTCAAAATACGCGGTGCAAAACTATCAAGCTGCGTTTCGGTATGCGCTTGGGTATGGTTGTGGCTTAAGTGCTGATTGGGACTTTGCATCGTTGAGGGGTTTGTATTCGGATGTGCGTTCAAGATTCACCATCGGGTTACTATCGTGATAGCTATATAAGACTTTCTATTTGGGATTCAATACTGACTGATAAGATGGCTAAAAATCTTGACTAAAACTGGGACATAGACATAAAAAAAGCAATATCATGAGGGATATTGCTTTTGCTGTTAGGATGCAACTGGCATATGTTATACAAGATTGTCTTGCATAAACGCAATCATTTCATCCCAGCTGGCTTTTGCCGCATCCGCATCATAGCCCAAATCCACGCCATTTTCTTCGGCGCGTTTGTCAGCATTAGGATTGGTAAAGCCGTGTTTGGCGCCTTCGTACACATCGACTGTGTACTCTACATCGGCGTTATCCAGCTCTTTTTTTAGTCCTTCAATCGCATCCATCGACACCATGCTATCGGCTTCACCATGTGCCACCAACACTTTAGCGGTAAATTTGCCTTTTTGTGCCGGTTGTTTTGGGGTAGGGTTGCCGTGGAAAGTCGCCACTGCTTTAAGTGGGAAACCTTCACGCGCCATGTCTAAGGCGATTTTGCCGCCGAAGCAAAACCCAATCGCACCCAGACGGTTTTTGTCAACCGCTTCAAGGTCGGTAAAGTCATCCATAATGAGTTTACAGCGCGCCATCAACATGTCTTGGTCAGCGAGCATTTGGCTCATCCATTCATTGGCTTGGGCGGCATCTGTGGTCAGTTTACCTTCGCCATACACATCCATGGCGACGGCAGCAAAACCCGCTTCGGCTAAACGCTCAGTGACTTTTTGTGGGTGCTCAACCACGCCCCACCATTCAGGCGCCACCAAAATCCCTGGGGCAGGGTTATCGTGGCTCGCTGATTCTGGTAGACAGACATAGCTTTTGAGCTCCACGCCATCGGTGGTGGTAGATTCGAGTTGTAAAATTTGAATTGGCATCATAAATCCTTATGTTATGGTAAATGATATGATTGGTTGCTTTTGTTATAAGACACTGGCGTTATAAAAACGCTAGATTCATACGCTACTTTATACGCTACTTTATACGCTACTCAGAGCGTGGCAAGTCAGTGCAACGGTTAATACAGGCATTACTGTATACTGAAATCATCGCATTTTCCGTTATAATACTGTCACTGTTTTATACAAGCCAAAAGTTGAAAACATAATGAGCCAATCTGTTACCTTACGCCCGCAATTTTGGGAGCGATTTTCGTTAGAACAATTGACCCAAGCTGAATGGGAAGCCTTGTGTGATGGCTGTGGGGCGTGTTGTTTGATTAAGTTTAAAGACGATGACACCGATGAAGTTGAATACAGTGATGTCGCCTGTCGACTGCTTGATTGTGCCACAGGGGCTTGCCAACATTACCCAACAAGGCGCGACTATGTGCCCGACTGCATCAGCCTAACCATCGATAACATTGGCGAGATGTACTGGCTACCGGCAAGCTGCGCCTACAAGCGCTTGTACTACGGGCAACCACTGCCAAGCTGGCATTTATTGCTCACTCAAGATGCCGCCGTGACACAAGCCATGATGCGCCAAAAAAATATCAGCGTGGCGGGACGCTGTCAGTCTGAAACAGAGGTCTCTGAGCTAGAGCAAGAAGAACGGGTGATTCATTGGATTCGCCAATAGTGCTTGTTTATTCGAGGCTTTACTAGCACCGAGCACGCTGATGGATGGGTAAAATCAGCCAATAAATACAATAAAATTAAGAAAAATACCATTGCAATCATCATGGGCTTAAGGTAAGGTAAAAAAATCTTTCGCCATATGAGGGTCTCGTCGGCTATGTCAGACGACAATTCGAGTTCACACCTGTCAAACAAACAGCAAGGCAGTAGCTGGTCACGCGGTCTGAAACGCTGGCTATCCACCGCCCCTGAAACCCGTGATGAACTAGTCAAATTGGTACATGATTCGCGTCGATTTTTGGCGCCCGACACCGTCGATATGTTAGAGGGAGTCTTAGATTTACCCGCTATTCAAGTGCGAGAAATCATGACCCCTGTCAGCCACGTTGCAGGCATCACCCAGCACCAAAACTTGCAAGATATCATGTCGCTCTATATGGAAACTGCCCACTCGCGTTATCCTGTATTTATCGATGACAACAAAGACACGGTAATGGGTATCTTACTTGCCAAAGATTTGATTCCGTTTTTGGTCGCCAAGGCGCAAGGTCAAAACATTGACCATTTCAATCTTGAGGCAATTGTACGTCAGCCAATTTATATCAGTGAAACTGCGCGTTCTGACAACCTGCTGCGTCTGTTTCAAAAAAATCAAATTCATATGGCAATCGTCATCGATGAGTTTGGGGTGGCATCAGGCGTGGTGACGATGGAAGACTTACTCGAAGAAATTGTCGGTGATATCATCGATGAGCATGACGACATCGAAGAAGATACCGATATCAATCATATAGTGCCTGTGCCCAATCAGCCTGACACATGGATTGTGCAATCCATCACCTCAGTCTCAGACTGTAATGAACAGTTAGGTACCCACTTTGATAGTGAGGATGTCGCCAGTATGGGCGGACTGGTCATGCAAGAGCTTGGCGAAGTCAATGAAGTGCTGGGTCAAACCGTCTTTATTGACGATTGTCGTTTGACGGTATTGTCAGCAGATGGTCGATTTATCCAAGAAATTGAACTGGTTAAAGGGTATAATCAGCTCGACGATTAGTCCCATTACTTATGTTTGCAAAACCGTTTAACCCTAAAGGCAATACTCGCCAATGCGTCTTACTACCCAGTCCCTAAAAAAGCAACTTTCTGTACAATCTCATCACGATAGTGCCAAATCTGCAAATACCAAACAGCCCCTGTTACCTAAACTGGTGCTGGCTTGGCTTGCGGGTGCGACATTTGTCTTTGCGTTAGCGCCTTATGAGTTTTGGATAGTGGCACTGTTGTCGCCACTGGTGCTGTATTGGCTATTATTGCCCACAATGTCAAATTGGCGGGCGTTTTGGCTTGGTGAAATGTATGGCATGGGATTGTGGAGCGTGGGCGCATTTTGGTTGTTTACCTCGATTCATACTTATGGTGATACGCCTACCTTGTTAGCCTTGCTGATGATTGGTTTTGTTGGCTTGGGTATGGGATTGTTTCATGGTGCCTTGGCGGTCATTTTTAATCGCTTTGTGGCAAAACAGCCCTTAAGCTTTGCGTCATTATGGGTGGTACAAGAGTGGTTAAAGACCTGGCTATTTACAGGTTTTCCTTGGCTATTTGTAGGCTATGCTTATACAGCGCAACCTTGGCTGACGAGCCTTGCCCCAATTTTTGGGGTGTTGGCGCTGAGCTTTGTATCGGTGTTCGTCTCAGCCAGTTTGGTGGAAGCGGCGCGAAAAAAATACCGTTTTTTAATTCCCTCGTCTGTGATGTTACTAGTAAGCGTGGCGCTGTGGCTTATTGCCCCGCAATGGACGACCCCCAAAGGCACACCAAATCTAAAAGTCTCTTTAGTACAAGGCAATATTCCGCAGGACTTAAAATGGCTGCAAGAGTACCAAATCCAAACACTGGGTATCTATGCAGGCTTAAGTAAAACGGAATGGGGGCAGGACATTATCTTATGGCCAGAGTCGTCAATTCCGATGTTTCAGACCGACGCCATGCCCTTTATCAGCCAAATTGCTGCCCAAGCCCGCGAAAGCAATAGCGCATGGCTCACCGGTATTCCGTATGTGGATGTCAATGAATACGACCCAAAAGTTGATAAATACGAGCCATTTTACAACAGTGTGATTGCTTTGGGCGCCGATGCCAAAGGCTTATACAAGAAACAAAATTTGGTACCCGTGGGCGAATATATCCCGTTTGAAGGTATGTTAGATTGGGCATTACCAAACTTGATGGGCGGCACCATGAGTTTTCGCAGTGGGTCTGCGCACCAAGCGCCCTTGCAAGTCAAAAACCACCCAGTCGGGGTGGCGATTTGTTATGAAGTCGCCTATCCTGATACCACCCGCCGCAATGCCAAAAATACCGACTTTTTATTGACGGTATCCAATGATGCTTGGTTTGGCACATCGGCAGGTCCATTACAGCATCTACAAATGGTGCAAATGCGCTCGATTGAAACCGGTCGCTGGTTTATGCGCGCGACCAATACTGGCGTGACCGCCATTATCAATGATAAAGGCAATATTGTTGCCAAAGCGCCAGCATTTGAACGCACGGTGCTACGGGGTGAGATCCAATCGCGCGTTGGTAATACGCCATTTATGCGCTGGGGTAGTTACCCTATCTTAGCACTGGCAGCGCTATTGCTACTGATTAGTTGGCTGGTTCGTAAAACACGTTAAAAACCTTAGATGCAGTAAGGTTTTGTCACCAATTGCAAAAATTTAGTATATAATGGTTACAAAGTTCCGTATAATAGTTATAAATTAGATTTGAATTCATTTAGATTCAACAACTCTTGCCCCAATGATTTACAGTGAGGTTTACGATGGCTCATCATGAAGTCGTGGAAAACAATGTCAAAAAAGAACTTAGTTATTCTTTAATTGGCGTTTTAGCGTTTCTAGGCGTGGTTTTATTAATCCTTATTTCAGCAATTGTTCGCCCTGCTGGTAACCACGTTGACGTTGCAAAACTCAATGCTGAAGTGGAAGCCAAAGCCGCCGCATCTGCTGCCGCCGCTGCCAAACCAGCGGGTTCGACGCCTGCGGCAACCTCACCTGCGGCAGGTGAAACCACCACCGCCACTGCCAATGCAGACACCGCAACAGGTCCAAACGCCACGGTTGCCAGCCCAGACAATGCCTCTATGACGCCATCTTCTGCACCAACGGCTACTGCAAAGACATCGACCATTGAAGCGCGTAATGCCTCAACGGCTGAAGCCAAAGCAGAGATTAAAGCCAAAACAGGTGACACCCCAAATATCGCACCACCTGTTGCTTCAGCGGTCAAATCTCAAGAACAATCAAAATAATACATTGATGTATGCACAAAAAAACCACGTTAGATAACGTGGTTTTTTTGTGCACTAAGTCGTCACTGTCAAGCTTAAGCTTTTTGGTAAGTGACAAACTGATAGCTTAACGCGCTTTGCTCATCCGTGAATTTTTCACTTTCTGATGTTTTGACAAAATCACTGGTAATCTCTGGATAAAACGCCGCTGCATTGTCAATCACGGTATCGACCTGAGTGATTTCTAAGCGATCACTAAACAGTAGGGCTTGTTGGAAGACTTTTTCGCCACCAATTACCCAAATCGTTTGCAAACCTTTACCATGGGCGAGCGACGAGGCTTGGGTCAGTGCTTCATCTAGGTTGTGCATCACAATGACGGCATCATCATCTACTTGGTAGTCCAAATTGGTGGTAATCACAAAATTGGTACGGTTGGGCAAGGGTTTTGCGCCCATGGATTCAAAGGTCTTGCGACCCATAATCACGATACCGCCATTGGTATGTTTTTTAAAATGTTTCAAGTCCTCAGAGATATGCCAAGGCAATTGATTGTCTTTGCCAATGGCGCGGTTTTGGCTCATCGCCACGATTTGGGCGACTTCCACATTAGAATAACTCATGATTTATCCTTATTGCTGTGAGTTTTGGCATTGGGCTGCAAGCTTATACAGAGACTTCAGCCTTAATTGTGGCATGGCTTTGATAGTTTTCAATTTTTATATCGTTAAAATCAAACGCAAAAATGTCAGTAACTTCAGGGTTGAGCCAAAGTTTTGGTAGGGCAAACGGCTCGCGGCTAAGCTGCTCATGCACTTGCTGTAGATGGTTGTTATAGATATGACAATCACCGCCCGTCCACACAAACTCACCGACGCCAAGCCCGGTCACATGGGCTATCATGTGGGTAAGCAAGGCATAGCTGGCAATGTTAAAAGGTACACCCAAAAACAAATCCGCCGAGCGTTGGTACAACTGACAAGATAATTTGCCATCGGCGACAAAAAACTGAAACAGGGTATGACAAGGGGGCAAGGCCACTTCGTTGGCCTCCAAAGGATTCCAGCCAGAGACAATCAAACGGCGCGAGTTTGGGTTGTTTTTGATTTCATTGACCACCCAACTGATTTGGTCAAAACCGTCTGAATGGTAGCTGCCGTCCGCTTTTTTGCTTGCCCCGAAGTTGCGCCACTGGTGTCCGTATACCGCGCCAAGTTCGCCTTCAGGCTTGCCAAAACGGGCAGTTTGCTCGGCGGTTGCCCATTCATTCCAAATGCGTACACCATTGTCCTGCAAGTATTGGACGTGGGTATCGCCTTTTAAAAACCAAAGCAGCTCATAAATCACGCTTTTGGTATGGATTTTTTTGGTGGTCAGTAGTGGAAAACCCTCATTCAAATCAAACCGCATCTGCGCGCCAAAATAGCTGATGGTACCGGTACCCGTACGGTCGCCTTTTTGTATGCCATTGGCTAGCACCAGTTTAAGTAAATCCAAATAGGCTTGTTCGTTCTTTGACGTAATCATGGGTGATGAGTTCCTTGGTTAGTTTTCTTTGTTAGTCCACATTCTTTTGACTGCCCCAATCATAGATTTGGTTTTTATACGCCCAAATCAATAAAACCAAACCACCGATAATCATCGGTAGGCTTAAGATTTGCCCTTTTGTCATCCACCCTAATAAAATAAAACCTTGGTCAGCATCAGGTTGGCGGAAGAATTCGGTAATAAAACGTGCAATACCGTAGCCCATCACAAACAAACCACTAACCGCCATACGCGGACGCGGCCGACTGGCAAACCACCAAACCAAAACAAACAGTACCACCCCTTCAGTAAAAGCCTGATACAGCTGTGACGGATGGCGTGGGAGTAACAAATAATTGTTGCCATCAATCATAAAGGTTTGCGCAAGGTTTTGCAGGGCAGGGGTTTGTTTGAGCAGTTCATTGTCTTCATTGACCGCTTGCGGGAACAGCATCAGCCAGTTGTAACCACCATCAGACACACGACCCCACAATTCGCCATTGATAAAATTGCCAATACGACCAAACAGCAGTCCGGTTGGCACGCAGGGAATAATAAAATCTAGCACATTCCAAATATTCTTTTGATATTTGCGGGCAAAAAATAGCATTGCGATAGCAACACCCAAAAATCCCCCATGAAACGACATGCCGCCTTGGTTGATTTTGAACAAATACATCGGATTGGCTAAAAATTCGCTTAATTGATAAAACAGCACATAGCCGATACGACCGCCTAGAATCACGCCCATCGCCCCGTAAAATACCAAGTCAGCGACCATGTCGGCATTCCAGTCTGGGCGTGATTTAGTGCGATACCAAGCCAACGCATAAGCGGCAGCAAAAGCCAGTAAATACATCAGCCCGTACCAGTGGGCTTGGACAGGTCCCAAATGCAGAGCGACAGGATCCCATTGCGGGTGAGTTAAAATTAGTGGAAACATGGCAATTTAGTCATTATCGAAAATGCCAATATCATAGCAGTTTTGGCTAGCTTGGGCTATTTTTTGCTGTGCGCTTTTAGTTATTACCAGCGACTATCGTTCTCACAAGGCTCGCAATCACAGGCGCATTTCAATGCCTTGCTGTGCCATAAACTGTTTGGCTTCCCCCACGGTATATTCGCCAAAATGGAAAATACTCGCCGCTAGTACCGCATCAACACCGCCTTGCAGCACCCCATCTGCCAAGTGTTGCAAATTACCGACACCACCTGAGGCAATCACTGGCACATTCACGCTATCTGTGATACGTTTCATCAAGGCGATATCATAGCCGTTTTTGGTACCATCTGAGTCCATCGAGGTCACAAGCAGTTCACCCGCCCCAAACTCTGCCATTTTGACCGCCCATGCCACCGCATCAATACCAGTCGCTTTGCGTCCTCCATGGGTAAAGATTTCCCATTGATTGTCAGCCACTTTTTTGGCATCAATCGCTACCACGATACACTGACTGCCAAAACGTGCTGCCGCTTCACCGACAAATTCAGGGTTAAAAATCGCCGCTGAATTAATCGATACTTTATCCGCGCCGGCGTTTAGCAAGTGACGAATGTCATCGACTTTACGTACGCCGCCGCCCACGGTCAGCGGTACGAATACGGTCTCTGCCATGCGTTCAACCGTGTGGTAGGTGGTGTCGCGTCCATGATGGGTAGCGGTGATGTCCAAAAAAGTGATTTCATCCGCGCCTTGTTCGTTGTAGCGCTGCGCCACTTCAACAGGGTCGCCCGCGTCTTTGATGTCGACAAATTGCACACCTTTGACCACCCGACCATTGTCAACATCAAGGCAAGGGATAATTCGTTTTGCTAACATATTCGATTTCCTTCTATAATAGCCGTAAGTTTATCAAATTTACTTTGCCATTACCGCAGTTTTATCGGTGTGCTGCGCTTCAAGGATGCCTTATGTCTGTATATACCCAGTTGACTGACCAACAATTTAGTGATTTTTGCCAACAATTTGGCGTGGATTTTGCCAAAGCCATACCTATCACACAGGGTATCAAAAACAGTAATTGGTTTATTGAAACAACCACAGACAAAGCCGGCGAGCCGTCTTATGTATTTACCTTGTTTGAAGAACGCAAACCGCATGAAATTCAAAAAATGGCGATTATCCTAAACCGCTTGAAAGACCAGCTACCCGTAGCAGCACCGCTAGCCGCTAAAAACGGCGAGTTTTTGCTGTATTTTGACAACAAAGCCATTGTGGTCTCACCAAAACTCTCGGGCGGTCACCCGAAAGCAACCACGCCTGATATGTGCCGTCAAATGGGCGAGGCTTTAGCCGTTCTTCACCAAACCTTGCAAACCTTGACCCCTGCACAAAACTATGGCGTTGAGTTATATCCTTGGCATCTGGTGCGTGACCGTGAAACCAAGTTTATGCCAAGCGATGAAGCCAAACTGATTAATGATATTTGGCAAGCCTACGAAACCGTAGCGAGCAAAAATTTGCCAACAGGGTTATGTCATCTGGACATGTTTGCCGATAACACGCTGTGGGATTTTAGTGATGAAACCCAGCCAACACTCACAGGTTTGCTTGATTTTACCGAGGTCAGTGTTGAACATTTTGTGATGGATGTGGCGATTACCATTAATGATTTTTGCACCACTTGGGGTAACGCCAATGATGGTGAAGCGGTGAATTTTGATGACGCCAAAATGCAAGCGTTTTTACAAGGGTACGAGAGCAAACGCGCTTTGAGCGATGATGAGAAAGAGGCATTGCCGATTATGCTTGCCATGGCGGGCGTGACGTTTTGGCTGCTGCGTTTGAATGTGATTTATTATAACCGTCAGCAAGGTCGTACGGGCGATAATATTATGGTGAAAAATCCTGATTTGATGAAACGC